>CAMNDE010000011.1:0-58645 GCA_946534895.1 uncultured Clostridia bacterium | reverse complement strand
ACGGCCTGTCGCTTAGGAGGCGACCGCTCTATCCTACTGAGCTACGGAACCATATCTTCCAAATCCTTCTTCTGCAAAAGATTTTCGATTTATTCGGTCATCCTCCTCTGCGAAAGAAACCGATGCCTCGTGCATCAGCGTCTGACTGTAAACGGCAGCTGCGATTATCGAAAATCGTGTATCACCTGCCTTGTCAGCCATCGCTTATCTACTATACCATATTTTCACGATGAGTTCAATGCGCCTTTCATGTATTGAAAATCAGCCGATTTCCATTGAACAGAAACTGCCCGTTCAAAGCCCGCAGTCATGAAATAAAGCCCAGAACAGCAGCATCGTACCTGAATATACATTTTCTATGATCTTTCAGATACAATGCTGCTGTTCTTTTTCCATATTTGTATTCGGCTGCATACAGAAAATCATTCATACAGACCGGATCCATACTTCTGGATCAAGGCATTTTCCGTCATCATGCTTTTCTGAGTTCTTCAATCAATTCCATAACCCGGTTGGTCCCATCTGCAGGCGGAGCATTCCGCACAGCATTTTTCAATGCATCCCGCTGCTCCCATGTCCGCATAAGTTCCTTTACCAGCGTTTCCCGGGTCATATTTTCCTGAAGCAGCACCCTGCACAATCCGCGCTTCTCCATACTCTGGGCATTCAATATCTGGTCTCCCCGGCTCGCTCCCTTGGGATACGGAACAAGAAGCATCGGTTTGTCCAGCGCCTGGAATTCCATCAGCGCATTACTTCCTGCCCGGCTCAGCACAAGATCTGCACAGGCCAGTGCATCCGGTATTTCCGCATCCAGGAACTCAACCTGAGCATATCCTTTCATATTCGCAAGGTGTTCATCCAGGTTTCCCTTTCCACAGATGTGCGCCACATCAAATGTCCGGGTAAGTTCCGGAAGCGCTTCCCGAAGCACCTTGTTCACAGACTGTGCCCCGGAGGAACCGCCCATCATGAGCAGCACAGGTCGGTCACCGGAAAATCCGAACACCTGCAGTCCCTTTTCCCTTGTCCCGCGGAAAAGATCTGGTCTCAGGGGCGTGCCCACGCATTCCGTACTGCCGCCCAGAGCCTGCGCGCATTCGGGAAATGTTGTCACCATACGCGTGGCAAACGGCTTGCAGAGTTTATTCGCCAGTCCTGGCGTCAGATCACTCTCGTGGCAGAGCACCGGAATACGGTGCAGCCAGGCACCTATGACCACCGGTACCGCAACAAAACCGCCTTTGCTGAACACAATATCCGGCTTGATTTTTCCCATCAGGGAAGCCGCCTGAAACACGCCCTGGATCACCCGGAACGGATCCTTGAAGTTCTGCCAGGAAAAATACCGGCGAAGCTTCCCCGTCTTGACTGCATGATACGTGATGCCCGGTATGGAACGGATCTTCTCCGCTTCCATGCCGCTGCTCGTCCCGATGTAGTGGATCTCATATCCCTGTTCCTGAAGTCTCGGGATCAGAGCCATATGCGGCGTCACATGCCCCAGGGTACCGCCCCCGGTAAGTACAATTTTCTTGCTCATGTCCATTCTCCTCGTTCAGCGCAGCATTTCTGTCCCATTGCGCGTAACCACGGCATAGCACATGGGAGAACGACGCACTTCCGTGCGGGAAAGCGTAATGGCACTGAGGATATCCTTTTCCGCCTTCCCGGCTTCGGCCTCATTCCTGGCGAAGATCGTTCCGATCTTCTGTCCTTTTTCGATTCTGTCTCCCACTCTGGCCGTGAGAATATATCCCACAGAATAATCCAGAACATCCGTTTTCCGGATGCGGCCGGCACCCATGGCCTGTGCAGCCATGCCAAGAGCAGTCGTATCCATGGACCGGACATATCCATTCTCCGCGGCCAGAAGATCCTTCCGGACATTCGCCTGAGGCAGCAGCGACAGATCATCGCATACCGCCGGATTTCCGCCCTGAGCACGGATCATCTGCCGGAACTTTTCAAGTCCTGCACCAGACGCCAGTGCCTCTTTCAGCAGTGCCGCGCCTTCTTCAGGCGTACTGACCCGGCCCGCCAGCAGCAGCATGTGTGCCCCCAGAAGCAGTGACACATCCAGAAGATCCCCGGTGGTCCTTCCGGAAAGCACGTCTATGGCATCCTTGACCTCAAGCGCATTGCCCACATGGGTTCCCAGCGGCTGATCCATCCCTGTCACCAGGGCTGTAACAGGCTTGCCCGCCAGATCTCCGATCCTCACCATGGTCCGTGCCAGTTCCAGTGAACCCTCCAGGGTCCGCATGATGGCGCCGCTGCCGGTCTTGACATCCAGCACAATGGCATCTGCACCGCTGGCCAGCTTTTTGGACATGATGGATCCGGCAATCAGCGGAAGGCTGTCCACCGTGGACGTTACATCCCGAAGCGCGTAGAGCGTCTTGTCAGCCGGTGCCAGCCGTCCCGTCTGTCCGATCACCGCAAGGCCGATATTATTGACCTGCCGGATGAAATCTTCCTCACTCATCTCAACAGACATGCCCGGAATCGATTCCAGCTTATCCAGCGTACCGCCGGTATGCCCCAAACCGCGTCCGCTCATTTTTGCCACCGGCACGCCGCAGGCCGCCACCAGCGGAGCAAGAATCAATGTGGTGGTGTCACCGACACCGCCCGTGGAATGCTTGTCCACCTTCACGCCGGCAATCCCGCTCAGGTCAGCGGTATCCCCGGACTTTGTCATGGCCATTGCCAAGTCCGTGGTTTCCCGGTCCGTCATGCCATTGAGCCGGATTGCCATGAGCAGAGCAGACAGCTGATAATCCGGAACACTTCCCGTCGCCGCCCCTTCCACGAAGAGTTCAATGGCTTCCCGGTCAAGCTCCTGACCGAGTTTCTTTCTCGTAATCACATCAACAATTGTCATGGCTCTGTCTCCTTTCAGAATATTCTCAGCGACGGTTCCGCGTTCAGCGTCAGCTCTGCGGTTTCACCCTTCATCAGCTGATAGTATGCTGCAGACCCGATCATGGCCCCGTTATCGGTGCACAGGCCGATGTCCGGCATATACAGACGGATATGTTCCTGATCGCAGGCTTTCTGCATTTCCCGGCGCAGCAGACGGTTGGCGCTGACGCCCCCGGCCATGGCCATAATCCGGCTTCCCGTCTCCCGGGCTGCCAGCACGGCTTTTTCCACCAGGGATGACACCACAGCGTAACGGAAAGACGCCGCAAGGTCCGCCTTCGGAAGCGGCTCGCCTTTCATTTCCATCTTGTTCACCGCATTGAGGAATGCGGTCTTCATGCCTGAGAAGCTGTAATCATACCGGCCTTCCACATGGGGATGCGGCAGCGGCAGCGCATGCGGATTTCCCTCTTCCGCCAGCGCGTCCACCCGCGGACCGCCGGGATAGGGCAGGGAAAGCACCCGTGCCGCCTTGTCAAAGGCCTCGCCCGCCGCGTCATCCACCGTCTGGCCCACCAGCACATATTTTCCGTACTCCGGCACCTGAACCAGATGCGAATGTCCGCCGGACACCACCAGACAGAGAAACGGCGGTTCCAGGTCCGGATGACAGAGAAAATTGGCGGAAATATGCCCTTCAATATGGTTCACCGGGATCAGCGGCTTGTCCAGGGAAAAGGCAAGGCCCTTCATGCAGCTCACGCCGGTGAGCAGCGCGCCCACCAGGCCGGGACCATAGGTCACCGCCAGGGCATCCACATCCTCCAGGGTCATGCCCGCTTCCCGCACCGCCTGGTCCACCACCGGATCACAGGCTTCCACATGCGCCCGGCTGGCAATTTCCGGGACCACGCCGCCGTAGAGCGCGTGCAGATCAATCTGGCTCAGCACCACATTGGACAGTATTTTCCGGCCGTCCTCAATCACCGCCGCCGCCGTCTCATCACAGGACGTCTCCAGCGACAGAATCCGGACATGTTCCTTTTCCCGAAGCAGACGCACCTGCTCCCTGGGATCACTTCTCACGTCGATCACTCCTACGAAAACACAAAACTGCCGCTGCCGACGCGGCTGCACAGAGAATGCCGAAGGTCACGGCAATCAGCAGTGCGTAATGCACAAAAAACTGCGTGGGCATCAGGCGGATCAGCAGATCCGTCTGCGGATTCAGCATCCACAGCTCATTGGAAAAAAACAGCTCATGAAAGCCGATGAACAGGGAAGGAAAATCCACCATACCCCAGACGATCAGCACAAGAGCCAGGATCAGCAAAGCGCCGAACCCGGCCAGGACGCCGCCCAGCCATGCGCGCCTCCGTCCCAGGAACAGTCCGGAAAGCGTGGATGCGGCCAGCACGAGCGCGGAAAAAAGCAGCACGGTCCGGTCCAGGACAAACAGTTCCCGCACATCCTGCATGTGCCGGATCTCGTGCGCCTGAAACAGCTGCGCGCCATCTGACACGTACCCGAACTCCGGATTCTTTCCTGACAGGTAGTCCGTGATCATGGTCACCATGTCCGGATACTCACGCTCATCCAGACCGGTATACGCACCTGGCGCGTCCCTGCGCATCAGATATTCCATGATCCCCGGACTGCAGCCCATGGCATCAATGGTCTCCGCCAGAAGCGCTGTCAGCAGGGACAGGCCTGTCAGGATACCGAGGAACACGGAAAGATATGTTCTCCCTCTCATGGCTGCCCTCAAAAAAGCGGACTGCCTGCCGACTGGACAGGCAGCCCTTTTCCTTACTGCATTTTCAGATATGCGGTGACAAACCCTTCCAGGTTGCCGTTCATCACATCATCAATATTGCCCACTTCATACCCGGTACGGTGATCCTTGACCATGGTATAGGGCTGGAATACATAGGACCGGATCTGGGAACCCCATTCGATCTTCTTCATTTCACCCTTGATGTCCGCCATCTGCTGTTCCTTTTCGCGCTCCCGCAGTTCCAGCAGCTTGGCCTTGAGCATTTTGATACAGGTGGCACGGTTCTGCACCTGATCGCGCTCGGTCTGGCAGGACACCACAATGCCGGTGGGATAATGCGTCATACGCACGGCAGAGCTGGTCTTGTTGACGTTCTGTCCGCCGGCACCGGAAGAATGGTAGGTGTCCACGCGCACATCCTTCATGTTGATCTCGATCTCGCCGTCGTCATCATCCAGCATGGGTGCCACGTCCAGGGATGAGAAGGAAGTATGCCTGCGGGCGTTGGAATCAAAGGGTGAAATGCGCACCAGACGGTGCACGCCCTTTTCGCCGCGCAGATATCCGTACACATGGTCTCCGTCCACCTCAAAGGTGACGGACTTGATGCCGGCTTCATCGCCTTCCAGCAGATCCAGCACCTTCACCTGGAAGCCCATGCGCTCACAGTAGCGCGTATACATGCGGTACAGCATCTGTGTCCAGTCCTGGGCCTCGGTTCCGCCCGCGCCTGCATGCAATGACAGCACCGCATTGCTGTCATCATAGTGTCCGCGCATCAGCGTTTCCAGCTCCAGCGCATCCGCCTGTTCCCGGAGCCGGGCGATCTCCGCGCCGACTTCCTGAACCATGTCCTCATCGTTTTCTTCCCGGGCCAGGTCCATCATGACCTCGATGTCATCGGCCGTGGAAAGCAGTTTTTCATAGTGTCCGAGGCGGTTTTTCAGTCCGCCCACCTTCTGGTTCACCTTGGTGGAGCGGTCCAGATCGTTCCAGAACTCCGGCTGGTTCATTTCCTGCTCCAGCTCCGCGATCTGTTCCCGCATATGCTCCACATGCAGCGCCTCACCCGCGCTGAGAATGCTCTTGCGGATATCCTGTATATCCTGCTGATACTGTTCAAGATCAATGATTGCCATAATGGTTCCTCCCTTATTCTGTCATGAGTGCGTGCAGGCATTGACCGTTACAAGAAACCGTTTCCCTTCTTCATGCCTGCATGCTCCTTTCACTGCTGGGGAGTTCCCAGGTTCTTTCCGTGGCAGTTCTTGTACTTGAGTCCGGACCCGCAGGGACAGGGATCATTGCGTCCCACTTTCTTTTCCGCATGCTTCGGGGCGGCCGGGCCCGGGGCCGGCGGTGCCTGCACCTTCGGACCGTTCATGCCGGGAATCACCGGCGGCCGCATCATGCATCTGGGTGCGGCGGGGCCTTCCTCCATGGGCCTGGCCTGCTGCACTCTCTCCGGCATTTTCACCAGCTTGGTCTGGCAGATGCCGCGCACCGCATCCTCGCGGATCAGGTAATTCAGCTCGTCAAACATGTATCCGGCTTCGATCTGATATTCGGTCACCGGATTCTTGCCGGAATAGGCACGGTATCCAATCCCGTCGCGCAGCTGGTCCATGGCGTCGATATGGTCCATCCACCGGCGGTCCACGGCGCGCAGCAGCATGACACGCTCGAACTCGCGCATGTCAATGCCCAGTTCCGTGATCTCCTTCTCACGCTCTTCATAGAAGGCCAGCGCGTCCTGCGTGAGCGCCTCCTTCAGGCCGTCCTTGTCCTCATTGTCCACCAGATACTGCTTGCCGGCAATGAACCCGTGATGCACGCACAGGTTTTCCAGCCAGTTGGTCAGCTCTGTCATATCCCAGTCCGCGGATTCCTCCGCCGCACAGTACCGGCCTATGCCGTGTTCGATGAGCTTTTCTTCCATGCCCAGGATGTTTTCCCGGACGTTCTCACCCATGAGCACGCGGCGGCGCTGACCGTAGATGACCTCGCGCTGGCGGTTCATGACATTGTCATATTCCAGCACGTGCTTTCTGATCTCGAAGTTCCTGCCCTCAATACGCTTCTGGGCGCTCTCGATCTGCTTGGTCAGCATGCCCGCCGTCAGCGGCTCGTCATCCGGCAGACCCATGCGCTCCACCATGCTTCCGATCTTGTCGGAACCGAACAGGCGCATCAGATCGTCTTCCAGAGAGATGAAGAACTGGGTGGAACCGGGATCGCCCTGACGTCCGGCACGTCCGCGCAGCTGATTGTCAATCCGTCGGGATTCATGGCGCTCCGTGCCGATAATGTGCAGTCCGCCGGCTTTCAGCACGGCCTCGTGCTCCGCATTGGTTTCCCTGGAGAACTTCTCCAGCAGCTCCTGATAATGCCGGCGTGCTTCGAGCACTTCCTCGCTGACATTCTCCGCATGGCCCGTGGCCGCCTCAATGAGCTCCGGATCCACTTCCTCCTGACGCATGGCCCTGCGCGCCATGAAGTCAGGGTTGCCGCCCAGAAGAATATCCGTGCCGCGGCCGGCCATGTTGGTGGCAATGGTCACGGTATTGAGCCGTCCGGCCTGGGCCACGATCTCGGCTTCCCTTGCGTGATTCTTCGCGTTGAGCACTTCATGCTCAATGCCCCGGCGCTCCAGCATGGAGGAGAGCATCTCGGAGGTTTCCACCGTCACAGTGCCCACCAGCACGGGCTGGCCCTTGCTGTGGTGCTCCTCAATGGAATCCAGCACGGCCTGGAACTTGGCCTTCTTGTTCTTGTAGACCACGTCATCCAGGTCCTTGCGGATATTGGGCCGGTTGGTGGGGATCTCCACCACGTCCAGATGGTAGATGGCCTCAAACTCGTCCTCTTCCGTCTTGGCCGTGCCGGTCATGCCCGCCAGCTTCTCATACATGCGGAAATAGTTCTGGAATGTGATGGTGGCCAGTGTCTTGCTCTCGCGCTCCACCTTCACGTGTTCCTTGGCCTCAATGGCCTGGTGCAGGCCTTCGGAATAGCGGCGGCCGATCATCAGGCGGCCGGTGAACTCGTCCACGATCACCACCTGGCCCTGCTGCACCACATAGTCCACGTCCCGCTTCATCAGCGCATGGGCGCGCAGCGCGCAGTGCACGTGATGATTCAGCTCCGCGTTCTCGGAATCATTGATATTGCTGATGTGGAACGCCTGCTCCACCTTCTGTGCGCCTTCATCGGTGAGCGCCACGGACTTCTTCTTCTCGTCCACGGTGTAGTGCTCGTCCCGGCGTAATCCGCAGACCACCTGATCCACGCGCTGGTACATTTCCGTGCTTTCCTCACCCTGACCGCTGATGATCAGAGGGGTTCTGGCCTCATCGATCAGGATGGAGTCCACTTCGTCCACAATGGCATAGTGATGGCCGCGCTGCACCAGGTTTTCCCGGCGGATCTGCATGTTGTCGCGCAGATAGTCGAATCCGAGCTCATTGTTGGTGCCGTAGGTGATATCGCAGGCATAGGCCTCCCGGCGCTGCGCCGGTTCCAGGTCATGCACGATCAGGCCCACGCTGAGTCCCAGAAAGCGGTGCACCTTGCCCATCCATTCGCTGTCGCGGCGGGCCAGGTAATCATTGACCGTCACAATATGCACGCCCTTGCCGGACAGGGCATTGAGAAAGGCGGGCAGGGTGGCCACCAGCGTCTTGCCTTCACCGGTCTTCATCTCGGCAATCCGCCCCTGATGCAGCACAATGCCGCCCAGGATCTGCACCCGGTAGGGACGCATGCCCAGCACGCGGTCATCCGCCTCGCGCACCAGCGCGAACGCGTCCGGCAGGATATCGTCCTCCGTCTCGCCGCGGCTCAGCCGTGCCTTCAGCTCCTGGGTCTTTGCCCGGAGCTCGTCATCCGTCATCCTTTTATATGTGTCTTCCAGCGCTTCCACCGCGCGGACGGTTTTCTCCAGTTTCTTCAGAGCGGAATCATTGCTTCCGCCCAGCAGTTTCTTAACAAATTCAAGCATAATGAAAAGACCTCATTCCATGGGGAATACAGAGGAAAGTATACCTTTGCCGTGAAAAACTTGCAAGCCCTCTTGACATCAGGCTTCCGGGCGGTATAATCACCTGGTGTCAATCAATTTTCCTTGACAGCGAGGTGTCCAATGTCCAGGAGTGATGTGGAACGCAAGGTGGAGCTGTCCTGGCTGCTGGCCTTTTACGAGGGCGTGCTCACGGAAAAGCAGAAGCAGGTGCTCCGGCTGTCCTGCGAGGAGGATATGAGCCTCCAGGAGATCGCCGATGAAACCGGCGTGACCCGGCAGAACGTGCATGAGATTCTCTCCCGCACCTCGGACAAGCTGTTCCGTCTGGAAGCGGAACTGCATCTGGCAGAGCGCTTCCGGGTCATGCAGGAAAAACTGGAAGCGTGCCATGCGGCACTGACCGGGAATGACACAGCTCTTGCACTAAAGATCCTGGAGGAAATCATCCGGGTGAATCAGGAGGATACAGATGGCCTTTGAAGGCTTGACGGAAAAACTCAATCATGCCTTCCGGAAAATGTCCGGGAAAGGCAAGCTGAATGAACAGGATATCAAGGAAGGCATGCGGGAAGTCCGCATGGCGCTGCTCGAAGCCGACGTCAACTACAAGGTGGCCAAGGACTTCATCAAGCGCGTCACGGAAAAATGCTCCGGTGCCGAGGTCCTCGACTCCCTGACCCCCTCCCAGCAGATCGTCAAGATCGTCAATGACGAGATGGTAGAGCTCATGGGCGGTTCTGTGGCCAAGCTCACCTGGTCGCCCTCCGTGCCCACCATCTACATGCTCTGCGGTCTGCAGGGCGCCGGCAAAACCACCATGTGCGCCAAGCTCGCCGGCTATCTGATCAAGCAGGGCAAAAAGCCCATGCTGGCCGCCTGCGACATTTACCGTCCCGCCGCCATCCGTCAGCTTCAGGTGGTGGGTGAGCAGGTGGGTGCCATGGTGTATGAAAAGGGCACCCAGGACCCGGTGAAGACCGCGCAGGAAGCGGTGCAGCAGGCCCGCTACTACGGCCGCGACGTGCTGATCATCGATACCGCCGGCCGTCTGCACATTGACGTGGAGCTCATGGATGAGCTGGCCCGGATCCGGGATGCGGTGCACCCCCAGGAAATCCTGCTGGTGGTGGACGCCATGACCGGTCAGGATGCCGTGAACGTGGCCCAGACCTTCAACGAAAAGCTGGACATCAACGGCGTCATCCTCACCAAGCTCGACGGCGACACCCGCGGCGGCGCGGCCCTGTCCGTGCGTGAAGTCACCGGCAAGCCCATCAAGTTCAGCGGCATCGGTGAAAAGCTCACCGAGATCGAGCCCTTCTATCCCGACCGTATGGCCGGACGCATTCTGGGCAACGGCGATATCATGACCCTCATCGAGAACGCCCAGGAAGCCATTTCCGAGGAAGACACCGAGGACATGGCCCAGCGCATGATGAGCGGGAATATCACGCTGGATGACTTCCTGAGCCAGATGCAGTCCATGAAGAAGATGGGCGGGCTTCAGAAAGTGCTGAACATGCTGCCCGGCGTCCGGATCACCCAGGAAGTGGATGACTCGGCCCTCAAGGTGCCGGAAGCCATTATCCGGTCCATGACCATGAAGGAACGCCGCAATCCCGGCATTCTCAACGCCAGCCGCCGCAGGCGCATCGCGGCCGGCTCCGGCACAAGCGTACAGCAGGTCAACCAGCTGATCCGTCAGTTCGACCAGGCCAAGCAGATGATGAAGCAGATGCAGGGCCCCGGCGCGCGCAGAAAACTGGCGGCCATGATGCGCAACAGCAAATAAGATGGCTTCCGCATGGCGGTTTCCATAGATTTACAAGGACAATATGTACAGGAGGAATTTCATTTATGGCAGTCAAGATTCGTCTGAAGAGAATGGGTATGAAGAAAAAGCCTTTTTATCGCGTGATCATTGCGGATGACCGCAGCCCCCGCGACGGCCGCTTCGTTGAGGAAATCGGATACTACAATCCCATGACCCACCCCGCCGAGATCAAAGTGGACAATGACCGCGCCAAGTACTGGCTGGGTGTCGGCGCACAGCCCACCGATACCGTCCGCATTCTGCTCAAAAAGACCGGCGTGATTGAGAAGTAAGGTCCCGCCACAACCCATCCGGGTTAGAAAGGAATACCATGCAGGAACTACTGACCTTTCTGGCGCAGTCCCTGGTGGATCATCCGGACCAGGTCCATGTGAGCAAAACGGAAGGATCGGAAGCTGTCCTTTATGAACTTGAAGTGCCTCAGGAGGATATGGGCAAGGTCATCGGCAAGCAGGGCCGGATTGCCAAATCCATCCGCACCGTCATGAAGGCTGCCGCTCCCAGGGACGGAAGATACGTGGATGTGGATATTCACGAATCCTATGATTCCTACGTACCCCAGGACAGCGAAGGATGACAGGGACTGAACCCCCGCCCCGGGCACACCGGAAGCGGGGGTTTTCTGTATCCTTATGCCTGCAGCGCCAGAATGCCGGCGCGGATCGCGTCCGCCACCTGGCTGCTTGGTATGACGGATACCGGCGGCACATGGGTGAACAGTCCCCTGTAATGATAGGTTTCCTGCATGGAAAGGCAGGCCCAGTACAGGTCATTGCACACATACAGCCCGGCATCCCCGGAAATCTCCGCCGGCGCGTACTTCCGCATCTCACGGACCAGGCGCTCCAGGTCCAGGCCGGTCCGTCTTTCCTCCGGTCCGCACATGTCGATTCTCTCCCCGTCAAACACCTGACCCGCATTGTCCGGAATCCGGGCCCGGCGCATGTTCTGTGCCCGGGCTTCCGGCGTAATCGCATTCCGGCCGCCTGCCACACCGTGGCAGAGCACATAGTCCGGCGCAAACACGCGTATTTCCTTTTCCAGTTCCCTGCCCGCCAGGCCGAAGACCACCGGCAGACGGCAGACGCGGACAGATGCGCAGCCGATCCGGCTTTCCAGAAGACGCACGGCTTCCCAGGATGCGTTGATATCATCGCCGCCGAAGGGTTCAAAACCTGTCACCAGTATATTCATGACTGTTTCCTTTCTTGACCATCCATGGTCTGTTTGCTATGCTTGAGGCACGCAAGGGAGGTGAGCACTTGGCTCTGAGCTGCTACTGCAGAAAATGCAAAATGGATGTTCCGGCTTCTTCCGTCTGTCCCAGATGCGGCACAGCCCTGCCCCCTTCGTCCCAGCGTTCCGCCTTCTGCGTGGATCACCGGCCCGTGGCCGACTGGATGTGCTGGAACAGCGTCATGCGCATCGTGCTTCCGGTCTTTTTTCTGGTCATTGTGCTGGTCCCGCTCCTGGAAGGCCTCAGCGGCGGCACTCATGCCGTGGAAACGCTGCTGTCGGGCAGCTTTCTCCTGACCATGCTGGAACTGCTGGCCGCCCTGATGCTTCTTGTCCTGATCCTGCTGCTTTTCCAGGGCAATGATGTCCTGGACATCGTGGTGGACAGCCGGGGCGTGCATGTGCGCACCTTCCTGCCCGAACCCACTTTTTTCAAGCTTCTGGCCCGGTTTCAGTCCCCGTCCCTGGCCGGAACGGATGACATGCCCCAGGTCCAGTCCCTGGACCTGAGCTGGTCCCAGGTCCGGCGCGTACAGCTGTGGCCCGAAAAGAACCTGGTGCTCTTCTACAGCCCTGTCTGGTGGATGCGCGTCAGCATCCCGTGCACGCCATTTACCTATCCGGATGTCCTGCATCTGGTCCGGGAAAAAGTGGGGAAGAAGAAGCAGGTGATCAAGCCCGGAGAGCTGACCGTGGAAGCGCCGAAAAAGGCCGGCACCCGGAAAACATCTGAAAAAACTTCTGAAAAAAAGGCCGCGGGAACAGCGGTTCCCGCAGCCAGCCGTCCCGTGGACGAAGCATTCCTTCAGCAGATCCGTGAAATGAACGCCTATGATGAAATGCAGTCCCGGGATTCATGACCGCGCATGCGGTCTTTTTTTATGCCGTTCCATACCCCTCCAGCCGGAGCAGTGCGCGCTTGACCTGAGGTCCGCAGCGGAATCCGCCCAGGTCCTTTCCGCCCAGCACCCTGTGACAGGGCGTGACAATGAGCACCGGGTTCTTTCCGCAGGCATTTCCCACCGCCCGGGCACCCCCGGGACAGCCGATCTGCTCCGCCACCTGCGCATAGGTGCGCACTTCGCCCCAGGGAATGCCCCTGAGCGCCTGCCACACCCTCTGCTGGAACTCCGTGCCAATTGTCTGCAGCGGGAGATCGAACACGCGGCGTTTTCCCTCAAAATAATCCCGCACCTGCCTTTCCACTTCCCGGGCAAGTCCGGATTCCGGAGCCGGGTATGCATCTTCCCGCAGGTCCAGCAGGCACAGCCCCTGGTCCACTTTCCCCGTCATCCGGCCCAGGGGCGTCATGAAGCTGAAGTATTCCATGTCATCACTTCTCCAGGCATTCGCACAGGCACATCAGGGCATCCGCCGCCGCCCACAGGTTATAGCTGAACCAGGAACTGTACGGCCGGCCGTCACTGTAACGCTCCGTGACCAGCCCGTCGCTCGGGCACCAGCGCTCCGAGAGCACGCCGTACTGTCCATACCCCGTTTTCTCCGGATACAGTTCCAGGGTCTGCATGAGCCAGGCCAGACCGTCCTCGGAACGCATGACATGCTCTTTCCTGCCGGTAATTTCGCCCAGCTTCTTCAGGTCCCGGGTAATGAGCACGCCCATGGGATGGATATGCGGATTGCTCACCGAGGTAATGGATCCACCGCAGGCAGACCAGCCCTCCCGGATGGGCACATGCTCCGGACGCGTGCGGTAGCCGAAACGCCAGAAATACTCATACTCGGCACCGATTTCCAGCCATTCCGCTGCCTGATCGCTCTTTTCCAGATCCCACAGCAGGCTGGCCGCGCGCACAAAGGCGAGATTGCCCTCCTGGTCCACGGCCTTCCAGGTATCCATGGGACTGCCCCAGGCACTGAGACCGCGTATGAACCCGGCATAGTACTGCATGCCCCGCAGGGCGGCCTCACGGCAGCGCCTTTCCCCGGTCAGGCCGTAGAGCAGCACAAGCCCGGTCACAAACCAGCAGCCCGCAAACCCGTCATAGTCCAGCACTTCCCTGCGGTCCACCGCAAACGTGTACCCCATAGCCCCGTCTTCGCGCTGCAGGTCCATGGCGGTTTCCAGCACCCTCCGCGCGGTTTCCAGCCAGGCCTCCGGCGCCTCTTTCCCGTGCCGCTTCAGGAAATCCACGGCGTAGAGCAGGCTGTAGACCGCCGTGCCCGACAGGTACGCACAGTGACAGTCCCGCAGAAGACCGTACCCGGTCCACCATCCGTTCACCCGGCTGCCTCCGGCAGAGGGCACCGTGAGATCCCAGAGCATGCCTGACTCCGGATGATAGCAGGCACAGATCCGGTCCAGCTGCTCCCTGGCGCTTCTCGCGCCGTGATAGTCATGCCGTCCCGTAATCTCCTCATACATGAGCATGGGCAGCGCCAGCACCGCTCCGCCGGTCCACCCGATCTCCGTCACCTGACGCCAGGGCCGCAGCGTGGTCCAGTCCGGCAGACGGCAGCAGCGGTTGGTGTATTCCTCGCCGTCCCAGTTCAGGTCCACAAACGTGGAAAACAGTGCGTCCGCCGCTTCCCGCAGACTTTTCCCGTACACCGGCAGATCCCGGCGCCGCACATATTCCCGGCGTATGATTTCCGCCGCCATGCGCTCATTGCCCGAAAACCGATAAATGCGTCCCCGGGCGCAGCCGTGACATATGCTCTCTCCGAGCATCTGACCGTTCACGGTCTTGTCAATGAACTGGCAGGGGTCATCCGTATACCCAAGGCTGATGCCCACGCCGTCAAGAGAGGCAAACACGCCGTTCTTCGCGCCTTCATCCGTATACGGATCCACGCTGATGCCCAGCACTTCCCCGTCCCGAATCAGAAGCGCAGCCGGCATGGCCGCGCGGTCCGCCCGGAATTCCCACAGCGGAGCGCAGAAGCGCTCATGCCACTTATCCGTCAGAAGCGGATACTCGCCGCGCTTCACGCGGTCCGCGCCATTATCCCCGAACATGCATCCGGAGATCAGCGGAAACCCGGTTCCATGGATCTTCAGACGGACCCGCACCGGGCAGGTGCTCTCCGCTTCCAGCTCATAGCGCGTTTCCTCTTCTCCGGGAAACAGCCGGAGCATCACCTGTCCGCCGTTTACGGGATATACCGCGTTTTCCGCTTTTCCCAGGTCTGTCCAGATACCGTCCTGGTAGACTGCCAGACTCAGTTCCATAGCGTCACCCCTTCAGACCGCTGGTCGCAATCCCTTCCACAAAGTACTTCTGACACGCGAAGAACAGAAGCATGACCGGCGTCACGGCCACAAACGCCATGGCCATGACCTTGCCCCAGTTCACCACGGACTCCGAGTCCAGGGACATGCGCAGGGCAAGGGAAATGGGATATTTCCGCTGGGTGCTGATGAAGATCAGGGAATTGAAGTAATCATTGTAGGTCCACAGGAACTGGAACAGGCCTGCCGAGAACAGGGCCGGCTTCATCAGCGGCAGCAATATGCTCCAGAGCGTCCGGAGCGTGGTGCAGCCGTCCATATAGGCCGATTCATCCAGTTCCCTGGGCACGCCGCGCAGGAACTGGATCAGCATGTAGGGGAAGAAGCTGTTGCAGCACAAAAGGGCCGGCACATAGAAAGGCATGTATGTGTCCACCCAGTGGAACTGGTTGTACAGCAGATATCTGGGAATAATGACCACGGCACCCGGCAGCATCATCAGCGCGATGAGCACGGAAAACAGAAGACCCTTGCACGGGAATTCAAAGCGCGCAAACGCGTAGGCCGTAAGGCACGCGGAGGCCACCGTGAGCAATGTGGTGGGGATCACCAGCACAAACGTGTTGATGAAGAACTGGGTATAGGTCACGCGGCTGGCGCCTTTCCAGCCCTCGATATAGTTTTCCGGATGCCACTGTGTCGGGAAAAGTGCCGTGGACCCGAAAATCTGATTGTTGTCCTTGAACGTGGCAAAGAACATCCAGATGATGGGATACAGAAGCACCAGGCCCACCAGGAAAATAATCAGGTAATCCAAAAACCGTCCATCCTTGCGGCGCATTATCCTTACCCCCTTCTCACTCGTCGGAATAATGGACCCAGAACCGGCTGCTTCCGAAAATGACAAGCGTCAGGATCAGGATCACAATGAACTCAATCCAGGAGATGGCACTGGCATAGCCCATATGGAAATACGCAAAGCCTTCCTGGTACAGAAACATGCCGAGCACGTATGTGCTCTTGCGCGGACCGCCGGTGGTAATGATGGCGGGACTGGTATAGTTCTGCAGTTCCTGAATCGTCTGATTGAGAAGCGTGAAGAAGATAATGGGGGAGATCTGCGGGATCGTGATATGGAAGAACCGCTTCCACCATCCGGCTCCGTCAATCTCCGCGGCCTCATACAGGGAGGAGGGCACGTTCTTGAGCGCGGCCAGGAACATGACCATGGAAGACCCGAACTGCCATATTTCCAGTCCGCACACCACGCGCATCGCAATGCCCCGGGTTCCGAGGAAATGCACGGTCTCAAGGCCCAGCGCGGAAAGCATGGAGTTGATCATGCCGTTGTCCATGAACATGAGCCGCCACAGAAGCGCGATGGCCACGCTTCCGCCGAACAGGGACGGGATATAGTACAGCGTGCGGATGAGGTTGATGCCCCGGATGTTCCGGTTCAGAAACACCGCCACCGCAAGAGCCAGAATCAGCTTTCCCGGCACTGTATAGACCGCAAACTGAAGCGTCACCTTCAGTGAATTCCAGAAATCCCGGTCCTTTGTCAGGAGCTTCACATAATTGTCGATCCCCACAAAGGTCATCTTTCCGCCCACGGTATAGTCATGGAACGAATAGAACAGGGAAGAGAAAAACGGATACAGCTGCAGGGCAAGAATACCAATGATCCAGGGCAGAAGATACAGAAACGCCTGGTAATCCCGCTTGGTATAATGCTGTTTCTTCACAGCCTGGGAAGACCGGATCATCATAGACGGTGTCTCCTTTTTCAGCATTTGATACGGAAGGGAGCCCTGCCGCATGGCAGGGCTCCGCTTTCTGGGACAGAATGATTACTGCTCCAGCTCCTTCAGCTGCGCGATGGTATCCGCCGCCGCTTCAGCAGGAGTCATGTCGCCGTAGGCGATGGCTTCCACTGCATCGTAGAGGATATTCTTGCACTCAGCGGTGGAGAAGATCTTGTCGTTGGGGGTACCGGAAATCGCCACAGCGATGTCAGCCGCATCCGTGACCAGCTTGGTCAGGCTGCCGTTGGCTGCGCAGATTTCGCGGGCACGGGCCGTAGGCGGCACGGAACGGGTGGCACCCAGGGTTTCCATGGCCGTCTCGTTGGTGAAGAAATAGTTCAGGAAAGCAGCTGCCTGTTCCGGATGAGCACAGGTCTTGGTGATGGCCAGCACCTGAGGAGTGTTGGAAGCCCAGCCGCCGTCGGTGGCATCGTCAGCCACAGGCAGGCTGCCCGCATAGTACTCAGTGCCTTCAGGGCCGTTGGCAACCATGACGTCCACGGTGGAGATGTAGGCCAGAGCAGCCACATACTTGCCAGCGAGCCAGTTCGCGTCGGACTGGATGTTGTCGCCGGCATAGGCAGCCATGTACTCAATGCTCGGCACGCACTCGTTGTCGAACAGTTCCTTCACAAACTCATAGATACGGGTGAGGTTTTCCTCGGTCAGGGCCAGCTTGCCGTCCTGGAACACGGCACCGTTGGTCAGCTGCTTGGCATAGCTCATGACAAACAGAATGGCCACATAGTCCTTGTTGGCGCAGAACAGATAGACATCCTTGTCATCCGTGGCTTCACGGACAGCCTTGCCCAGGGCAATGATGTCTTCCCACTTCATGTTGTCCATGACCAGGTTCACGCCCAGCTTCTCAGCCAGCGCCTTGTTCACCACCACGGCGGGGCCGGCAATGCCGGTGGGCAGGCCGAGCTGCTTGCCGTCATAGTAGCCGTTGATCTGCTGATGAATGTAGCCTTCCTCGAAGACAGACATGTCAATGTCGAAGTCATCCAGGTTGTAGAAGTAATCACCGTTGGCCACATAGGTAGGGAAGGTTTCCGGATCGATCTGCACGATATCCGGAGCCGTGCCGCCGGTCAGTTCCGTGGCCAGCTTGTCATGATATCCGTCAGCGCTGCCGGGCTCATACTCAATGGTGACATTGGGATTGAGCGCCTCAAACTGCTCAATGACCTTGATGGTTGCCTCATTGCGTGCATCGCCGCCCCACCAGCGGAAACGCAGGGTGACTTTTTCCTCAGCGGAAGCAAAGCCCACTGCCAGCATGCTCAGCATGCACAAAACGAGCATCATGGAAAGAAACCGTTTCATTGTGAATCAACCTCCCATTTTTTTGATGCTGCTGCATCATATGTGCATATTAACATACACTTTTTGAAAGAACCATGTATTTTTTATCCTAAATTATTACCAACTTATCACTTCATGTCCGTTTTCCGTGACCAGAACCTGGATTTCCCACTGGGCAGAATCCTTTCCGTCCCGGGTATAGACTTCCCATCCATTGTTCTCATCCGTGAACACATCCGCGCTGCCCATGTTCACCATGGGTTCAATGGTGAAGATCATGCCCGGCACCATGAGCATTTCCGTGCCCTTCCGGCTCACATAGCTCACAAAGGGATCCTCATGGAACTCAATCCCGCAGCCGTGTCCGCCGATATTGCGCACCACGCTGTAGCCGTTTGCGCGCGCATAATCGTTCACCGCCTGTCCCATGTCACCCAGGAAAGCCCAGGGCCGGACTTCATCCAGGCCGCGCTCCATGCACTCCTTTGTCACCTGAACCAGCTTCCGGCGCTCCTCGCTCACCTCGCCGATCATGAACATGCGGGAAGAGTCCGAAAAATACCCGTCCAGAATGGTGGAGCAGTCCACGTTCACGATATCCCCGTTCTGAAGCACCCGCTCCTTCAGCGGAAATCCGTGACACACCTGACTGTTCACAGAGGTACATACACTGTAGGGATAGCCCTGGTAATCCAGCGGTGCCGGAATACCGCCCATGGAATAGGTGACTTCATTGACAATATCGTTGATCTCGGAAAGCGGCATACCCTCCCGGATGCGCTCGCTCACCGCGTCCAGGCACGCCACATTGATCCTGGCGCTTTCCCGGATCTTCTGAATCTGTTCTTCATTCTTGATCAGCTTATGACCCGGGACCTCATGACCCTCATCCCTGATCATACGGACCTTCTGGTCAAACGCCAGATGACATGATTTATACTTCTTCCCGCTGCCGCACCAACAGGGCAGGTTTCTTCCCAGTTTTTCGAGCATACTGATCTCCTTTCTCTGACCGTTGTCATGATCGCTCCTGAATATACCACAAAGTGCCTGACTTGCAAGATGTTCATTGCCTTTCCGGAAGCCGTGTGCTATCCTCATGCCAAGGAAGGTGATTGATATGATCCGTCGTTACCGCTATGGAAATCCCGTTTCCACGCCAGCTGTTGTCCGGAGCCTGCCCGTGACGGACGGCTGTCCCGAAGAAGTGCAGGTACAGATTAGCGCACCCTCCGTCGTCTTCACCAGAACTCTGGAAAAGGATGACATGGTCTTCGGTCTCGGGGAACAGCTCCGCGGCATGAACAAGCGCGGTCATACCTATGTTTCCTTCAATACCGATGACGGCGTGCACTCCGAGGAAAAGCAGAGCCTGTACGGCGCCCACAATTTCCTGCTCATTTCCGGAAAAACCTGCCTCGGCCTGTTCCTGGACGATCCCGGCGAAGTCATCATGGACATCGGCGAAACCGACTATGCACGCATGCAGCTCAGGTCCGTCAACGGAAACCTTGACCTGTATATCATCACCGGCACGGATGCCATGGACATCTGTCATCAGTTCCGTCAGCTCATCGGCCAGAGCTATGTGCCGCCCTTCTGGGGCATGGGCTATATCCAGAGCCGCTGGGGCTATGCCTCCGATAAAGCCATCCGCGAAGTGGTGCGCATCCACCGGGAGAAGGACATTCCCCTGGACGGCGTATGCCTGGACATTGACTACATGGACCACTTCGCGGCCTTCACCTATGATTCCAAGGCCTTCCCGGACCTGAAGGGACTGTGCACGGATCTGGACGCGGAGCATATCAAGGTCATTCCCATCATGGACGCAGCCATCGGCTATGACCATGACAGCGTGCCGCGCAATGAAGGGCTTGAGAAGGGATACTTCGTGCTGCGCGAAGACGGCACGCCCTTCCTGGCCGCCGTATGGCCCGGCATGTGCGTATTCCCGGATTTCCTGCGCCCGGAAGTCCGTTCCTGGTACGGAAAGCTTTTCCATCCGCTGCTTGACGCCGGGATTAGTGGCTTCTGGCTGGATATGAACGAGCCCTCCATCTTCTATACCCAGCGCGGACTTCAGGCAGCCTGGGATGCTTCCGACCAGCTCCGGAACATGAAGCTGGAACCCGATGACATCTGGCGCGTCAAGGGACTGTTCTATGACATGTCCATGAACCGGACGGACTTTGCTTCCTTTTATCATGAAGTGGACGGTCAGAAAGTCCGGCACGACCAGGTGCACAATCTCTACGGTGCCGGCATGACCATGGCCACTTCCCAGGGCATGCAGGACTACCGGCCAGGTGAGCGCTTCCTGCTCTTCTCACGCTCCAGCTATATCGGCTCCCACCGCTTTGCGGGCATCTGGCAGGGCGACAACAAGTCCTGGTGGTCGCATATTCTTATGAACCTGAAGATGATGCCCAGCCTGAACATGTGCGGCTATCTCTTTACCGGCGCCGATCTGGGCGGGTTCGGAGACAATACCACGGAAGACCTTCTGCTGCGCTGGCTTGAGCTTGGCATATACACGCCGCTTATGCGGAATCATTCCGCCCTGCACACGCGCGAGCAGGAAATCTACCGCTTCTCCTGCTGGGAGGACATGCGGAATATACTCACGGTGCGCTACGCCCTGATTCCATACCTGTATTCGCTGATCATGCAGTCCGCTCTGAACGCGGATCTCATGTTCCGGCCGCTGGCCTTTGACTATCCCAGGGACGAAATTGCCCGGCATATTGAGGACCAGGTCATGCTGGGACCTGACTGCATGATTGCCCCGGTCTACGAACAGAATGCTGTCGGCCGGCCTGTCTATCTTCCGGAGGACATGCTCTTTGTGCGTTTCCGTTCCGCCTGGGACTATGACTGCATTCCCATGAAAAAAGGCGCGCATTATGTGATGCTCGCCCTGAACGAAGCCGCCCTGTTCATCCGCAGAAATGCACTGCTGCCCCTGTGCACTGCCAGAGTCCGAAGCACGGAAGACCTGGATCTTGAGCATTTCCGTCTCCTCGGCTGGGTTACGGACCGTGCGGAAAGTGCGCTTTACACGGATAACGGACACTCGCTTCCGGAGTCTGCGGATGCGCGCACCTTCCATTTCCGCGTGCGCCTGAGCGAAAACAAACTGGTTTCCGATTCGGACCTTCCTGCGGATCTTTCCGGAATCTGCACGGACGCGGAGGCGGAAGCATGATCTGCACCCTCTGTCCCCGCCGCTGCGGCGCTGTCCGGGACAAATCCCAGGGAGCCGGATTCTGCCGCCTGCCTGAAGGCATGCTCATCGCACGCATTGCTCCTCATCTCTGGGAAGAACCGCCCATCAGCGGAAGCCGCGGCACCGGCGCTGTGTTCTTCAGCGGCTGCACGCTTCGCTGCCGCTACTGTCAGAACGCCGAAATCTCCCACCGCAATCAGGGAACGCCCTTTACGCCCAGGGATCTCGCCGAAGCCATGAAAGTACTGGAAGACATGGGCATGCAGAGCATTTCCCTGATCACGGCCACCCCTTTTATCCCGCAGATTCTGGAAGCCCTCAGCATCTACAGACCGCATCTTCCGCTGGTCTACAACACCTCCGGCTATGAATCTGTGGAAACCCTGAAAATGCTGGACGGCGTTGTGGATGTATACCTTCCGGACTTCAAGCATGTATCCCCGCGTCTTGCCCAGCTCTGCACCGGTACGGAAGACTATTTCGATGTCACTTCCCGGGCCATCCTGGAAATGGTGCGGCAGTGCGGAACTCCATCCTATAATGGGGAAGGCATCATGCTGCGCGGTGTGCTCATCCGTCATCTGATCCTTCCCGGATGCACTTCCGACAGTCTCCGTATCCTGGACTGGATTCAGGAAAACCTGCCCAAGGAAATCCCGGTCAGCCTGATGCAGCAGTATACGCCCTATAATAATGTGGATATTCCCGGTTTCCAGCGGCATATCACCAGCCGGGAATATCACCGCGTAAGCTCCTATCTCGAGCAGCTGGGCCGTCCCGGTTTCCGTCAGGGTCCCACCTCCGCAGATGAAGCCTTTGTGCCTTCCTTCAATGCCCCGGACAGTTTTGTTTACCTTCCACAGCGTTCCTGAAATCAAAAGAATGGGACATTTGACCGGCCGGTCCGATGTCTCATTCTTTTTTTCCACATGTTATTTGGCTCTGTTCTTATCTTTTTCAGAACCCGTGTGGATAAATACCCTGTTTTCCACAGTTTTTCATGCACAGCCTGTGGATTGTGTGGATAACTTATGTTCATATCTTTACGTTATCCACATTTTTGAAATAATTATTTTCATATTTGTTTTTTTTATGCCATCCAGACATCTGATGCCGGAAAATTCTGCACAGATATCCACATGCCCCGTAAATCCCCCTCAAATCCTTATCATATCTTTATTTGCCAATCATCCTTTCTTATTTTATAATATAAGGCGGTACACCTTTATTCACACAGTAATGAACACCCAAAACCCTTATGTTTATTCGATTTATGGCTGTTTTTCACAGTTTCCACACGGTCTACTACTACCACTGCTACATATATAATTGACGAAAGAGGTATCACATGATCTTCTCAGCGAATACTCAGGAACTGATTGAGGGATTGAATGTTGTCACCCACGCCATTCCGGCAAGGGCAGCCAACAAGAGCATGGAATGTGTGCTCATGGAAAGTTTTGATAACGAACTGAGTCTGACCTGTACAGACGGTTCCGTTATTATCCAGACCTATGTGAAAGCAGAAATCTCAGAATCCGGAAAAGTTCTTCTTCCCGGAAAACTGCTTTCCGATCTGATCAGGAGATTTCCTGACAGTACGGTGAACTTCAATATCAACGCATCACATATTGCGTCGATCCGCTGCAGATCCACCAGAAGCAATATTTCCGGACTCAGTGCTGTGGAATTTCCGGATCTGCAGGATCTTTCCTCCGATACCACTGTGGTCATTCCTCAGAATATTCTGAAGAACATGATCAACAAAACGGTTTTCTCCGCTTCCACGGTGGATTCCAAGCAGACACTCACCGGTGTTCTGTGGGAAATCAGTGAGGAAGAATTCCGTATGGTGGCACTGGATGGCTTCAGGCTTTCTCTTCAGGTGAACCAGGAACAGTATTCTGTGAAGAATTTCGTGCAGAATATGAAGGCCATCATTCCTTCCAGAATTCTCAATGAAATCGGGAAATCTCTTTCCGATTCGGATGACCCCTGTTCCATTCAGTTTGAAAAGAACCGGGTAAAATTCAATTTCAACCGCTATAATTTCATTTCTGTTCTGCTTTCCGGTGATTTCATGGACTATCGGCGCATTATTCCAGATACGTTCAAGACTCAGGTGGAAATCAACAAGACGGTTCTGGAAGAATCCATTGAGAGAGCAAGTCTTCTGGCACGTGAAGGAAAGAGCAATATCATCAAGATGAGCATTCAGGAAGAGAGCCTGATCATTTCTTCCAGAGCGGATCAGGGCGATTTCATGGAAGAACTCCAGATTTCCCTGCATGGAGATCCGATCAATATTGCTTTCAACCCGAAGTATATTCTGGATGTGATCCGGAATATTCCCGATGACATCATGGTCATGAACATGAATTCGAATGTAAGTCCTCTGATTGTGACTAACAAATCAGAAATTGAGTCTCTTTATCTGATTCTGCCGGTGAGGGTGTAATATCCTGGCTGTGAAAGCTGAAACTGAATAGATGAAAAGGCACTTTTATCTGAAATGCAGAGGATGGATCACCATTTGCAAAGGATAAAGTGCCTTTCATCATATGGGATTGTGATGGTATGAAGATTGAAAGGATCTATCTTCATAATTTCCGGAATTATGAGGACATTGATATACACCCTTCTGAATCAGTCAATATATTATATGGAAGGAATGGATCCGGAAAGACGAATTTTCTTGAATCCATTCATTACTGCGCGCTGGGTAGAAGTCACAGGACCAACAATGACAAGGAAGTTGTATCCAAAAACGGAAAAGAAGCCAGCTGCCATATACATGTAAAGACCGAAACAGAAAGAAACAAGATCAGTATCCGGCTGACTCCAGGCTTGGATAAGAAGAAGCAGGTCATCATCAATGGAAACAAGGCCGGAAGAATTTCTGATCTGATGGGGAAGCTTCGCTGTGTCATGTTTTCTCCGGAAGATCTCATGATCATCAAGGAAGGACCGAATCTGCGGAGAAAATACCTGGACATGATGATCAGCCAGATCAGCACGGGATATTTCGTTGCACTTCAGAAATATGCAAGAGCTCTGGATCATCGCAATGTGCTTCTGAAGGACATGAGAAAAACGCAGCACGTCAATACGGATCTGCTGGATGTTTTCGAACAGGAACTGATAGAATGTGCAAAAGTTATCGTCCCCATGCGGCATGAAGTCATAGAAAAACTGAAAGACTATGTTTCCAGGTATTATGGGGAAATAAGCAATTCGCCCAATGAAAAAATCTCCATCCGCTACAGTACATGTGCCGGTGAAGACGGAGAGATCGAGGAAAGTCTGAAGAAGCAGTTTCTGGAAAACAGAGAACGGGATATTCTGTATGGTTCCACAAGCGTGGGCATTCACAGAGAAGATATGATCTTCTATCTGAATGGATATGAAATGAAAACCTTCGGGTCCCAGGGACAGATCCGGACAGCTGCGCTGGCGCTGAAATTATGTCAGATTGATATATTTGATGAACTGACAGGGGAAAAGCCGGTTTTGCTTCTGGATGATGTGATGAGTGAGCTGGATATGACAAGAAGGACTAAGCTCATTGAAAAGATCAGTGACGTTCAGACATTTATCACATGTACGGAAAAGAGTGATTTTGTTTCCAATCCTGATTATCATATTCTCGAAGTAAAAATGTGTGAAGGAAAAGGAATCATTCACGAAGAAGACCAGATCGCTTCAGCAGAAGAGGATATGGAGCCGGAGTTTCTGTAAATATTCATCTGGACAATATATTGTGGTTTAATTAGACATGAACCACTACGACCGAAAATGTTTCACGTGAAACATTTTCGGTTATTTTTTTGAAGATGGAAGCCAATGATTTGCGAGCAGACTGAAACACTCAATGATATCCAATATGGCTGCATGGATTGTGTTATTGTTTTCGCGAAAATTCCACTGTATACAAGAAAGTAGCCATGAATAACTGTGCAGAATAATGTTTCACGTGAAACATTTTGTAAAAGACTGAGTATGGAACGTGTATCCCATATTTCTTCCCTTGAGGGATATGACACACGCAGACAATGTTTCACGTGAAACAATTGAATATGATTCAAATATCATGAATTGGGTTCATTCATAGCAGAAATGTTGAAAATGAAATGCAGAAAAAGGATGTAATAAGAAAAAGATTCAATTTCAGATGCTCATATAAAAAATGACGATCAAATGTACATAGAATTTGATGTCTCATCTGAAGGATTGTGTGAGTCACCGAACTCAGAATACTGAGAGTGGAAGAATCACAACGCTGCTGGTTATCAGCAGTGTTACTTGGCAGATAGTGGATGAATGAAAATGTTTCACGTGAAACATTTTTCTGATAATACCGACTTCAAAGTTTTAGGCATGGTTTTCATCAGAAGGGATGATGGAATCTTTGCATAAAGGATTTCATCATGGTTTTTCAAATCGATATAAGTGATGTGAAACAGATCTTTCTGTCTGTGAAAGAAAGATGTACCCAAGACACAGAAAGATAAAAGAGATAAGGGACTAAAATCAGGTTCAGAGAAGACTTATATATAATGAAGAAACACATGCAGGAAATTTGAAAAAAGGAGTTTATCATTGTTACAGTTTATGGAATGAATAATGATCTTATTTCTCCAGAATTCATTACGGTGACAGACGTTTGAGAACCAGATAAAAACGAGTCTGTATTATAGACAAGCGTGAATGATAAAGAAAAGAAATTTAAAAAACGAAGAAAAAAAGTGTATAGATATTTTCATCTATTCGGTATAAAAAGAATGTGTTCAGTCAAAATGTTTCACGTGAAACATTTTTGATGAATCAGATAGGAAATGTCATGAATAAATGAAAATCATGATGATCGGAACAAAATATTGTATAAACATTGATCGTGATGTTGTATTATAAGAGATATTGAAGTCGATAAATTCCTTCTGATTTCATACCCTCTCATCAGGGTCGTTGGTGCCCAATGACTGTTACTTCCAATGTTCACTTCAACAGTTTCTGTTTCATCCGTCACTTGCGCAATCTTCTTGTTCTGTATATCATTTTTCCGATACCCCTCTTGTTTTTGATGTCGCCAACTTCCCGGTCAGCGATATTCATTTTACTGGTGGGGTACTTCCTTTTTAAGCCGTATCCTGGCGGATTCAGTTGAATGATATAGAAAGCTGCTTATCAGTTCGAATGTCTCTTAATGTTTCACGTGAAACATTTTTTGAAATTCTATGAATGTGATAAAGAAAATGGAATTCATATCACAGGAGAATGATATGCGATGAATCAGTATGACATTGTTTCACGTGAAACAATGATGTCAATGATGAATGACAGAAAATGATGAAAGAAACATGCGGTAAGACAATGTAGATCGTTAAGACAAAAACAGAATATAAAATGTTTCACGTGAAACAATATACACATGATAAATTTGACAAGCATCGGGACAGTATGCAATAATCAACCGAAATTATGCAGATGTTGCAATTTCTCCATTGTTCTGGATTGCATGGAAATGATTTAAGAAAGGAAGTTACATTGAGAGATGAGCAAAATTGTCGATGTAACGTATTATGTACACAGTGGCTTTTCATGTGCAATCGATGGAAATTTTTTTATTTTTGATTATTGGAGAGGTCAGGATCCTGAGGAACTGGAAGGACACGACCTGACCGTGGAAAAACTGAAGAATTACAAAAATGTCTATGTGTTTATCACGCACAGTCATCCTGACCATTTTGATCCCATTGTATATGAATGGTATAAGGAGCTGCCGGTCAATTATATTGTTTCTTATGAGATGCCGATTGGTTCCAGAGGAAAACGGATGAATCCTGGAGATACATATAAGATCAGCGAAAAAATACAGGTCAAGGCATTTGATTCAACTGATCTTGGAGTTTCCTATCTTCTGAGTTATGAGGATATCAATATCTTTCATGCAGGAGATCTGAACTTCTGGCATTGGCGGGAAGAATCCACTGCCCAGGAAATTGATGAGGCTGAAGTCCAGTTTAAAAATGCCATGGAGCCGATCAAAAAGGAAAACATTGATATTGCCTTTTTTCCGGTGGATCCAAGGCAGGGAAGACTCTTTGATGCCGGAGCGAATTATTTTCTGATGTCAGTAAAGCCAAGACTGATGATTCCCATGCATTTCTGGCAGAAAAATGAGATAGCTGTGGAATTTGCCAGAAGGAGCAGGAGCAGGGACAGTGAAGTTCTGGCCATGACAAAACCCGGAGAAAAAATCCGGCTGGAGTTTACAGACGATGGTTATATGGTGATCAATATACTGGATAATAAAAGAACAGATTCAGTATTTGCAGACAGGGATGGATATATAGACCTGGACAAATATGAAGAAAAGGATCCATTTCAGGATACAGATCTTCCTGTGAAGTTTGATGAATAAGCCGACACAGCTGTGTATATTTTTGTGGAAACTGTGGAAAAGTAATAAACAGTTATCAATACTTTTCCACAGTTTTTGTGTATAATCTGTGGAAAAGCGTCATAAATTCGACAGTAAAAGGGATTTTCTCAGTGAAAATCATGGATGAACGGTGCAAAACAGAAAGTTATGCACAACCTTTTACGGGAAAGAAAATGTGAGCCGGGGAAAACCGGAAAGCTGCGATCAGGAAAAAAGACAGTTCAGAAATTGCAGAATCGGTGAAGAGCACCGAACATCCGTCATTAAGAGTAACTATCTGAAAACAAAACCGAGGGGAAAAACGGAGGAATAGGAAGATTCTTCTGAAGGGAAGATACAGTGAACCGGAAACACTCCGGCTTTTTTGAATAGAAAAAAGGGCGAGTAAAAGATTGTGAATCGTTTGACTATTGCAAAAAGCATATAGATTGGGTAAAATATCATCTGGGTTTGGCCCAAATAAAGGAGGTAATTACCATGGCCGTAAAAGTTGCTATTAATGGTTTCGGAAGAATTGGTCGTCTCGCATTCCGTCAGATGTTTGGTGCTGAAGGATACGAAATCGTTGCTATCAACGATCTGACCAGTCCTGCTATGCTTGCTCATCTTCTGAAGTATGATACCGCTCAGGGCTCCTACATCGGAAGAATCGGCGAGAATCTGCACACCGTCGAAGCTACTGAAGATTCCATCGTTGTGGATGGCAAGGAAATCAAGATCTACGCTGAGAAGGACGCTGCCAACTGCCCCTGGGGCAAGCTAGACGTGGATGTAGTTCTTGAGTGCACCGGCTTCTATACCAGCAAGGACAAGAGCATGGCTCACATCAACGCTGGCGCCAAGAAGGTCGTTATTTCTGCTCCTGCAGGAAAAGATCTCAAGACCATCGTTTACAATGTGAACAATGAGACCCTGACCACCGAAGATCAGATCATCTCTGCTGCTTCCTGCACCACCAACTGCCTGGCTCCCATGGCCAAGGCTCTGAATGATGCATATCCGATCCAGAGCGGCATCATGACCACCGTGCATGCTTACACCGGTGACCAGATGATCCTGGATGGTCCTCACCGCAAGGGCGACCTCAGACGTGCCCGCGCTGGTGCCTGCAACATCGTGCCTAACTCCACTGGTGCTGCCAAGGCTATCGGCCTGGTTATCCCTGAACTCAACGGCAAGCTGATCGGCTCTGCTCAGAGAGTGCCTGTGGCTACCGGTTCCACCACTCTGCTGGTGGCTGTTGTCAAGGGCAAGGACGTGACCGTGGATTCCGTGAATGCTGCCATGAAGGCTCAGGCTTCCGAATCCTTCGGCTACAACACCGAAGCCATCGTTTCCTCTGACGTGATCGGCATGAAGTATGGCTCCCTGTTCGATGCCACCCAGACCATGGTTGCCAAGCTCGACGACGACACCTATCAGGTGCAGGTTGTGTCCTGGTATGACAACGAGAACAGCTATACCAGCCAGATGGTCCGCACCATCAAGTACTTTGCAGAACTGAAGTAATTCAGAATCAGAATCTGAGGCACTGTGCCAATGATCTGAAAACCGGTCTGACCTAAGTCAGACTGCTGACAAAGTAGTATATCTGCCCCGCTTTTCGACAGTTTCTGTCTGAAAAGCGGGGTTTTTCTGATAAAAATGCAGTATAAGTATTTGAGATACGGATTCTATAGACGGTGCGAAAGACAACATCTGTATAAAAAAACCTGAGTTTCTCCGCGCGTCATGCACAGACGGAAACTCAGGAAATACTTTTGGGAAAATGCAGATCAGAAACTGTTGTACAGACCTTCTTCTGCGTGGTCGATGGTGAGAAGTCCGGCTCCGAATTTAGCATTCGGACCTATGCCCTGGCGGCAGGATACGGAAAACAGATTTTCATCTGTAATCCTTATCTGACCGGACCAGTCGCCATAGAGGATGTAATTGCCGGAGATCACTTTCCATTCACCGGATATGGAAGTAAAGGACACAACCTCAAAACCCCATTCCCTGCTGTGATCTGTCAGCCAGTAATAAAGAAACTGAGGTTCCACATAAAGGGACATGGGACGTTTTGTCTTTTCGACGGGAGTGGCATACAGGGAGAAGGAATGCGTGCTTCCCTTCGTAGCTTCATCCAGCGTGGAATCATAGTCATTGATTTCCCAGCTGGGAAATACGCCCTCAAATCCGCATTGTGAATGCAGTCCAAGAAGTGTGGGGCGCTGACTGCTCAGAATGACCACCCAGAAACGTCCATCGATATAATCGGTGCGCCAGAGAAAATCAGTAAAATCCTGGGTAAAGGCGTTCTGAATCATCTGATACTGCAGCTGGGGAGAATGGAGAAAAGGAAAGGTTTCATCTCTGGTAAGATCAAGTGCCATACGGGAAAGAAACATGTAAGGCCTCTTTCTGCACCTGGATAGAACTCAAATGCCCAATTCTCCTGCACAGGGATCCATATCCAGGGTTGCGAAGTAATCTTTTGGCTCTTCCGCGCGGCGGATCAGCCGGAATTCATGGTTTTGCGTGTAAAGGATTTCTGCACTGCGGAGACGGCCGTTGTAATTATATCCCATGGAATATCCATGAGCGCCTGTGTCATGGATGACAACCAGATCTCCGTCACAGATTTCAGGAAGCTGACGGTCAATGGCAAACTTGTCATTGTTTTCACACAGGCAGCCGGTGACATCATATACGTGATCACAGGGCAGCTGACTCTTTCCGCATACGGTGATATGGTGATAGGCACCGTACATGGCAGGACGCATGAGATTGGCAGCGCAGGCATCCAGACCGATATAATGCTTGTATGTGTCCTTGTGATGTGTGGCGTGGCTTACGAGCCAGCCCTCGGGACCGGTTACCCAGCGTCCAAGCTCTGTCTTGATGGCCGGTCCGTTTTCCGGGAAGCGCTGCTCATAGACTTTCCGGACATTCTCACCGATCTGGAAGATGTCCGGAGCCTTGTCATCGGGCTTGTAAGGGATGCCGATGCCGCCGGAAAGATTGATGAAGGCAAAGGTGAGACCGGTTTTCCTGGAAAGCTCGGAGCCGATATCAAGAAGAATGCCGGCGAGCTTGGGATAATAAGCCTCATCAATGGTATTGGAAGACAGGAAGGCATGCAGGCCGAAGGAGGAAGCACCCAAGGTTTTCAGTCTTGCAAGGCCTTCTTCCAGCTGTGCATAGGTAAAGCCGTACTTGGCTTCACCGGGATTTCCCATCACGAACGTGCCGATGGTGAAATCTCCGCCGGGATTGTAGCGGCAGCAGATGCATTCCGGAATGCCGCCGTGCCTTTCCAGGGTATCGATGTGGGTGATGTCATCCAGATTGATGATGGCATTGAGGCTTCTGGCAAAATCAAATTCCCTGTCCGGCATGGCGTTGGCGGAGAACATGATGTCATTTCCGGAAAAACCGAGCGCTTTGGCAAGCATGAGCTCCGTTTCACTGGAACAGTCCAGTCCGCAGCCTTCATCCTTGATAATGCGGAGGATGGAGGGATTCGGCAGTGCTTTTACAGCGAAGTATTCCTGGAAGGAATGACACCAGGAAAAGGCTTTTTTCAGATTTTTGAGTCTGGTGCGGATCCCGGTCTCATCATACAGATGAAAGGGGGTTGGGAACTGTTCGGCGGCTTTTTCAAAGACGCTTTCCGGAAGATTGAAGTTTGGCATGAAATGTCTCCTTACTTTGCTTTTTTTGCCAGCAGATAGGATCCGAACAGACCGCTGTTGATGCCAAGACCGGGAGCAACGATGTAGTCCTCCAGACCATGATTCACGGATTCGGAAGAAATGTATCCGCCAAGGTATTCAATGGTTTTTGCGCGGATCATGGGGAACAGGAAATCCTGCTGCATGACGCCGCCGCCAAGAATAATTTTCTCCGGAGAGAAGGACATGATGGCGTTATGGCACATCTGGGCGAGATAATCGGCTTCAATGGTCCACCCGATATGGGAGGCAGGCAGATTCCTTGAAGAAATGCTCCAGCGCTTTTCCAGGGCAGGACCGCTGGCCAGGCCTTCGAGACAGCCTTTATGATAAGGACAGAAGCCTTCCGGAGAGGGATCTTCCGGATGCGGACATATGAGCTGATGACCGAGCTCCGGATGCATCATGCCATGTACCGGTTTTCCGTGGATGATCAGCCCCCCGCCCACGCCTGTTCCGATGGTGACATACAGACAGCTGTCCAGGCCTCTGGCGGCGCCCAGCTCGGCTTCGGCCAGGGCTGCGGCATTGACATCCGTATCCATATACACCGGAACATTCAGCGCTTTCTGGAAAGCGGGAAGAATGGGATACATTTTCCATGCCAGTTTCGGCGTATGGGTAATATATCCATACGTGTCAGAACCGGGATGAAGATCAATGGGTCCAAAACAGCCGATTCCCAGGGAACAGATTCCGTGGGAAGCAAAAAACTGAATCATTTCCGGCATGGTTTCTTCGGGTGTCAGGGTGGGAATGGAAACTCTTTCCAGAATTTCCGCATTTTCGTCCAGACAGCTCAAAACCATTTTTGTTCCGCCGGCTTCGAGTGCACCATATATATTCATGCAGAAGTACCTCAAAAGAAAATATGTGCAAAAAAAAGTCTAATCGAAGTGAGATTGATTGTCAATGATGGAATGTGAGGGTACAATGCACTTATCATGCACTTATTGCAGGGAGGATGCCGAGATGGACGAGAAACGCCTTCAGTCAATCATGGATCATGCCGTGGAAACCGGAGAACTGGCAGGATGCAGCCTGCTTCTGATAAAGGACAGAACACCCGTATGCTATCTTGAATCGGGGCTTGCGGACCGGGAAAACCATATTCCTGTCCGGCGGGATACCATATTCCGGCTGTACAGCCAGTCCAAGCCGATCACCAGCGCGGCGGTCATGTATCTGATCGAGCAGGGAAAGCTGGACCTGATGGATGAAGTCAGAACGTTTCTTCCGGGGTTTGCGTCCCAGAGCGTGGCAGAGCAGGACGGGATGAAGCCGGTTATGCGTCCGGTGAGGATTTCGGACCTTCTGTCCATGACATCCGGGCTTGTCTATCCGGAAGCAGACGCCAGCGGCAGGGCCATGGGTGAACTGTTTGAGGAAAACCGGCAGCGCATGGACCGGGATCAGGGCATGGATACCCTGGAGTTTGCCAACCGCATGGGCAATTGTCCGCTTGCGTTCCAGCCGGGCCAAATGTTCCGTTACGGGGTCAGCGCGGACGTTCTTGGCGCGGTGGTGGAAGTGGTCAGCGGAAAACGGTTTGGTGATTTTCTCCGGGAAGTCTTCTTTGAGCCCCTGGGCATGAAGGATACTGCCTTTTATGTGCCGGAAGAAAAAATGCACCGGCTGTGCAGATGCTATCAGCGCACGCCGGATGGACTGAAGGAATATCATGTGGATCATCTGTGCGTGAGAGACACGGTAAAAAATCCGCCTTTTGAGTCCGGCGGCGCAGGACTGTTTTCCACCCTGGACGATTATGCGGCGTTTGCCGGCATGCTGCTTGGCGGCGGAACCTATGAAGGAAAGAGAATTCTCTCGCCGGGCACCGTGGATTTCATGACCCGGCCCCAGGTGGATGAAACGGGCTGGGATAACCTCACGGGATTCGGCTACGGGAAGCTGATGCGCATCTGCACGGATCCGGGAAAAGCTGTTTCCATCAGCCGGGAGGGTGAGTACGGCTGGGATGGCTGGCTGGGTACCTATTTTGCGAATTTCCCGAAGGAAAACATGACATTGCTTGTCTATCAGAACACGAAAGACACCGGAACAGGCCCGATGGTCAGAAAACTGAGGAACTGCCTTCTGTCCGGTCTATGAACGGGGAAAAATGAATGAAAACCAAACTGTGGACAGGAATTGCCCTGCTGGCAGTGCTTGCAGTGGTGGCTGTTGCCCTGCTGTCAGGCGTAATCAGGACATACCCTCAGGTGGTGGAGGAACAGCAGAGAACGCCCTCGCCGAGTCCGGTATACGGCAATGTGATGGCGGTCACACCGGATCCCAGTCAGCCGACACCGCTTCCGGTGATGAAGAACGGATCCCGGGGCGTGGCGGTTCAGGCACTTCAGATGAAGCTCAGGGAGCTGGGATATTTCTCGGATGAAGCTGACGGATACTATGGTCCCGTGACGGAGCAGGCTGTGCTCATCTTCCAGCAGCAGAACGGACTGGATGCGGACGGTGTGGCCGGGCCTATGACCAATGAACTCCTGTTTTCCGGGGAGGCCGCCGCGTTTACTGCAACGCCGGAACCTTCTCCGATACCGGCGGCAGTCACAGAGATGCCCGAAAGCACGGACATGGATCAGATGGAGGAAGTCGTTCTGGAAGAAGTGGTCCTGGAGGAGGAAGTACAGGCGCAGAAAGGATATGTCACGCCTGACGGCTTTCCGCTGCTGGTCAACCGGGAGTTTCCTCTTGCAGACGACTATATGCCCTACGACCTGGTGGACATGAACGACTACTGTGACAGCGGGATTGTCAGGATCAAGTACAAGGAAACCCAGGGAGAGCGCGAAGCGGTGGATGCCCTGATGGTCATGCTCGGGGACGCTGTGGCGGAAGGCATTTCTCCCTGGCAGATCAGTGCGGCCTACCGGACAGTGAAGGATCAGCAGCGGATTTTCAACAACCGGGTAAATGAGTACATGAAAGAAAACGGACTGAGCCGGTCCAAAGCCAGAAGCGCAACGCGGAAAACCGTGGCGGATCCGGGAACCAGTGAGCATCATCTTGGGACCTGCTTCGATATCACGGTACCGGGAACAACCTTTGCGGGCACAGAGCAGGCCAGATGGCTTGAAGAACACTGCTGGGACTATGGATTTATCCAGCGGTATACGAAGGACAAGGAAAAAATCACGGGCTTTCTCGCGGAAGCCTGGCATTTCCGGTATGTGGGCGAAGAGCACGCACGGATCATGAGAGACGAAAACCTGTGCCTGGAGGAGTACCTGGAAAAATATAAACCTGTCATATAATGATGTTGTGTTTCTTCAAAGCGAAATGTTATAATGCCCTTTTGTAAGGAGATGGTAGTGAATGGATATGATTACCCGGATTGCAGAACTGACTGCCTCCAGTATTGCGGAGCAGTGGAAGGATACGGAGAATCTGCCCGGGGCGGAACAGATCAGGGGATTTCTCGAAGTACCGCCGAACCCCGAAATGGGCGATTACGCTTTCCCCTGCTTCCGTCTGGCCAAGAGCCTGAGAATGCCTCCGGTGAAGATTGCCCAGCAGCTGTGCGGAAGCTGGGCGCATGAAGATGTGGCCCGGGTGGAAGCTGCCGGCGGATATATGAACTTTTTCCTGAACCGCGCCAATTTCGCGGAAACCGCCCTGAAGGCCATGCTGGAAGCGGGCGAGAATTATGGAAAATCGGATGAAGGAAAGGGAAAGACCATCTGTCTGGATTATTCCTCCATCAATATCGCCAAGCGTTTCCATATCGGACATCTGTCCACCACCATGATCGGCAACAGCCTCAAGCGGATCTATGAATTCCTGGGCTATACCACGGTGGGCATCAATCACCTGGGCGACTGGGGAACGCAGTTCGGCAAGATGATCTGTGCCTATAAGAAGTGGGGTACCCGGGAAGAAGTGGAAAAGGGCGGCGTGGACGCCATGACGTCTTTGTATGTCCGTTTCCATGAGGAAGCCGAGAAGGATCCGTCCCTTGAAGATGAGGGACGTGCCTGGTTCAAGAAGATTGAGGACGGCGATGAAGAGGCTCTGGAGATCTTTGCCTGGTTCAAGGAAGTCACACTTCGTGACGCGGCCAAAGTGTATGAAAAGCTGGGCGTTTCCTTTGACAGCTATGCCGGAGAAAGCTTCTATGTGGACAAGATGGCTCCTGTGATTCAGGAACTGCGGGACAAGAATCTTCTGGTGCAGAGTGAAGGCGCGTGGGTTGTGGACCTGAGCGAGGACAACATGCCGCCCTGCCTGATTCTGAAGAAGGATGGCACGACCATCTATGCCACCCGTGACATCACGGCAGCCATTTACCGTCAGAACACCTATCATTTTGACAAGTGTCTGTATGTGGTGGCGTATCAGCAGGACCTGCATTTCCGTCAGGTTTTCCGTGTGCTGGAGAAGATGGGATACGACTGGGCAAAGGACTGTGTTCATGTATCCTTCGGCATGGTCAGCTTTGAGGGTGAGGCGCTGGCAACCCGCAAGGGCAATGTGGTGTACCTGGAAGACCTGCTGAATCAGGCGGAAGCCAAGGCACTGGAAATCATCAAGGAAAAGAGCCCGGACCTGGAAAACAAGGAAGACGTGGCACGTCAGGTAGGCATTGGCGCTGTGATCTATACGGATCTGAGCAACAACCGTATCAAGGATATTGATTTCCACTGGGATCGCGCCCTGAACTTTGACGGGGAAAGCGGACCCTATGTCCAGTATACCCACGCGCGCTGCTGTTCCGTGCTGCGCAAGGCAGGAGACGCGGAAAATGCGGCCTGGAATCCTGAAGCCCTGAATGACGATGAGGCCCAGGCACTGCTGCGGCTCATGAGCCGGTTCCAGGATACGGTCCGGGAAGCGGCCAATAAGTATGAGCCCTCCATGATCACAAGGTTTGTGACGGATGTGGCTCAGGCATACAACAAGTTCTATTATGAGCACAGAATCCTGGATGAGGCGGAGGATGTGCGCAGCGCACGTCTTGCCCTGACCAGAGCGGTGCGGGATATGCTGAAGACCGGTCTGTACCTGATCGGTATTGAGGCTCCGGAAAGAATGTAAAAGACATGGGTGTCTGCCCGGCTCAAAGCCCGGCAGGCACCCTTTTCAGTCTGTCAGTATTTGTCTAATCTGGTCAACATTCGGATTCAAAGGCATACTGTGCGTAAATTGTGGGAAAATAGTTGAAAAAATCCCTTGAAATACGGAAAAAAGGCGGCTATAATCTATACGGTTTCCGCCAAATGTTCGGATTTTCAGGAGGAAATGTCATGGAGCTGCTGAAGGACTACATTCGCAAGGAAGGCGTCGGAATCGGGAAAGATGTCGTAAAGGTGGACAGTTTTCTGAATCACCGGGTGGATGTAGAACTGGCAACGCGCATGGGCCAGGAAATCCATGAAGCCTTTAAGGATGAAAAGGTGGACTGCATTCTGACTGTGGAAGCCAGCGGTATTGTGACCGCTGTGACCACGGCTCAGGCGTTTGGCAATATCCCTGTGATTTTTGCCAAAAAGGGTGAACATGTGAATGTGGGCGATGATGTGCTCACAGCGCAGGTGTATTCTTTCACCACCAATGTGCTCAATACCATCAGGGTGAGTCGCAGGTATCTTCCCGAAGGAACCCGGGTCCTGATTGTAGATGATTTCCTTGCCGAGGGAGAGGCCGTGGAAGGTCTGATCAGTATTATCCGCCAGGCACGTGCGGAACTGGTCGGGGCCGCCGTATGTGTGGAAAAGGGATTCCAGAACGGCGGAGAACGGCTGCGTGAGGAAGGCGTCCGGGTGGTCAGTCTTGCCACTGTGGATGCCGTGCAGGATGGAAAGATCGTTCTGCACAATGACTGATCTGCGTGACCCGCAGCGACCTTGCCGGTACCGTCTGGAAAGTCCAGATGATCGGTGACTGGAACTGCGTCACATGCACCCGGATGGCTCAGAGCCGTTCGAGTGCTTTTTTTATACAAAAACCGGCTGACGATCCAGCCGGTTTTTCTTTGAGCGCATGTTTATTTGTCTTCCGGTTCAGCAGCCTGCTTCACAAAGGCAGACGGGCTGATGCCCACGATGCTCTTGAACTGCTTGGAGAAATGATAGGGATCCTTCATTCCGACTTCCGCGCCGGCTTCCCGGACGGTATAGTTCCGGTCGCGAAGTAATTCCTTGGCCTGCTCCATCTTGCAGTACAGCACATAGCTCAGAGGCGGCATTCCGACTTCGCTGACAAAGCGCTTGCGGAATGTCTCCATGGGAATGCGGGAAATGTCCGCCATCTGCTGGAGAGAGAAGTTGTCCTTGTACTGGCCGGCGCGCAGCGCGTCAACCACTTTGGCGATCTCATGACTGAGCATGGCGTCCATGGCCACCGGCTGTCCCCAGCGGCTGGCAAGAAGCCCATACATGAGATGCTGAAGCTGATAGGTGGCATTGTCGGTACCGCTGTGGCGGACCATGACCTGCACAATCTGCTTGGCCAGGTAGGCCTGGCTGGGAAGGGATTTCTGACGGATGGGCGTATGCAGGAGCGCACCCATCTGACGGACCACGCTTCCGGCCAGAGGGCCGTCAAAGGTCAGCCAGATGACATAGGCCTGTTCCGCAACACTCATGACAGCGGGCACGTTTCCGGCGGGAATGACGCAGGCATCGCTCTTTTCCAGATGAATGCTCAGTTCTTTCCATTTCAGGTCAAGGCTGCCGCTTTCAATGCAGAACCATACATACTGCTCCAAGGGGTTCAAAGGGTGCTCACCGCCGTCGAGCATGGCGGATCCGGCACGACCGACCCAGGCACCGCTGGCGGTGGTCAGAGTGGAAGGTTTGTGCCATCCTTCAACAATAAGGCTGTCGGGGGAAACGGTAAGATCCTGAAAGAGATACGAAACCACGCCTGATCACCCTCCTTCACCAGAATGGACATTATAAGATATGATAAGTATATGTCCCAAATAAGACAATGTCAAGGACCTGCACGAAAAGATTTGGGAAAAATTTCCGGAAAGAAAATGCAAAGCGGAACGATTGCCAGAAGCAGGGAAAATGTGTATCATGTAGGCAATATCGGCCAATGAAGCAGAAAGGAATCACAGAGCATGAGATACGGTTATTTTGATGAGAAAAAACGTGAATACGTTATTGAAGATCCCCGCACGCCGATGCCCTGGGCGAATTATCTCGGATCCCCGGAATACGGCGCCATTGTGACGCAGAATGCCGGTGGCTACAGCTTTGTCCGGTCCGGAGCGGCCGGGCGTATTCTCCGCTATATGTTCAACCAGTTCGATGAACCCGGCAGATATGTCTATCTGCAGGACCGTGAATCCGGAGATTTCTGGTCTGCCAGCTGGCGGCCGGTGGAAAAGGATCTGAAGGAATTCAAAACGGAATGCCGCCACGGCACGGCCTACACTCAGATCAGCAGCAAATACCGCGGAATTTCCTCTTCTGTCCTGTACTATGTGCCCCTGGGCGCCACCCATGAAGTCTGGTATGTCAAGGTGACCAATGAGGATACCCGGGAGCGGAAGCTGTCCGCTTTCGGATACTGTGAGTTCACCACGGATAGCTTCTATGAGCAGGATCTGGTGAACATGCAGTATACGCAGTTCATTACGGTGACGGAATTCCATGGCGACCATATCCTTGAGCGAATCAACCAGTTCAACGGTGTGAATGAAGAGGGCGAAAACGGACAGGAGCGCTTCTTCGGCATGGCGGGATCCAAGGTGGATGCCTATACCGGACGCAGAGACCGTTTCCTTGGCCAGCACCGGTTCCATGAGCCTCAGGCCCTGCTGGACGGAAAGCTGGACAACAGCCTGAACTTCAACGGAAATCCCTGCGGTGCCCTGCAGACCGAATTCACGCTTGGAAGCGGAGAAACGAAGGTATTCTGCTTTGTGCTGGGTCAGAAGGGCGAAAAGGAATCCCAGGCGCTCCTGAAGCATTATGAGCATACCCAGGAGACCGTGGAAAAGGAACATGAGGAACTGATCCGCTACTGGCACGGCAAGCTGGACAATCTGCATATTGAAACGCCGGATACGGAGTTCAATACCATGGTCAATACCTGGAACGCGTTCCAGTGCTTCATCACCTTTGTATGGAGCCGTGCAGCCAGCCTCATTTACTGCGGACAGCGCAACGGATATGGATACCGGGATACGGTCCAGGATATCCAGGGCATCATTCATCTGGATCCGGAAATGGCCCGGGACCGCATCGAATTCATGCTCTCCGCCCAGGTGCATCACGGCGGCGGACTGCCCCTGGTCAAGTATACCCATAACGCGGGTCATGAGGATACACCGGAAGACGAGAGCTATGTCAAGGAGACCGGACATCCGCATTACCGCGCGGATGACGCGCTGTGGCTCTTCCCCACGGTGTATAAGTATATTGCCGAAACCGGGAACAAGGCATTTCTGGACAAGGTGATTCCGTTTGCAGACCGGGATGAGGGCACGGTGCTTGAGCACCTGAAGCGCGCCATTCAGTTCTCCATGGATCACCTGGGCAGCCACGGCATGCCTGCCGGACTGCACGCGGACTGGAATGACTGCCTGAAGCTGGGTGCCCAGGGCGAGTCCAGCTTTGTGGCGTTCCAGCTGGTGTATGCGCTGAGCCTTCTGGATGAACTGCTGGAAGGCAGGGACGGCGAAGAAGCATACCGCAGCCAGCTGAAGGCATGGAAGGAAAATCAGCTGGAACTGATTCAGCGCTATTTCTGGGAGGATGACCGGTATCTGAGAGGCTACAGGGAGACCGGGGAAGTCATCGGAAGCAAGCATGATCCGGAAGCGGCCATGTGGCTGAATCCCCAGTCCTGGGCCGTGATCAGCGGTGCTGCGGACGAGGAGAAGGCGGAAAAGATCCTGCAGACAGTGTATGAGCTTCTCAATACGCCCAACGGTCTGGAACTCATGACGCCGTGCTACCGCAAGCATGCTTTCCCCGGCGCGGCCATGATCCTGTTCAACCCCACCACCAAGGAAAACGGCGGCATTTTCTGCCAGGCCCAGGGCTGGATCATTCTGGCCGAGTCCCTGGCCGGACACGGCGACCGGGCGTTTACCTATTTCCGTGAAAGCTGCCCTGCTGCCTATAATGACCGGGCGGAAATCCGTGAAGTGGAGCCCTATGTGCACTCCCAGTTCATTGAAGGCCACGAGAGCCCTCAGCCCGGCCGTGCGCATGTGCACTGGCTCACCGGTACTGCTTCCACCGTCATGGTGGGCTGCGTGGAAGGCATTCTGGGCCTGCGTCCCACGCCGGAAGGACTGCGGATCTCCCCTGCCATTCCGTCCACGTGGGATGGAATGCGCATGGAAAAGGTGTTCCGCGGAAAGCGGCTGTTTATTGAAGTGGACAATTCCGCGCATCATCAGGCCTGTGAAGGCCCCGTGGTGGTGGATGGACATGAAGTCAGCGGCGTGATTCCGGATGCCATGCTCAGGGATGGTGCCAGAATCGTGGTTCAGATGTAAGTTTTTGGCTGTCCCGCGCTGGCGGGACAGCCTGTTTTTCTTCTTCGGGATCAGGAAAGCAGGCCGTAGCGGCGCAGATCCTCGTTTACCAGAGCCTGGTACTGGTTGTACTGAATGGAAGAAAGCGTGCGGTTCATTTCCTGAAGGACAGCATTGGGATCAGAGCTGGCTGCGGGAATATTCATGTGCTGAAAGGTCCTGTTCAGATCGGAAATCTGGCCGGATAACGACTGATTCATGCGATTGACCTCATCCGAAACCTGGTAGACAGCAAGTCGCAGTGGTTCCATGTAGGCGGCCAGCTGACCAATGGACTGGCGTATGGCTTCAAGGGCGGAAGTGATTTGATGCACGCGGCGGTCTTCCATGCTCAGATCTTCAGCCTGCAGATAGCTCAGGTCGGGGCGGCGGTCCATATGCTCCCAGATGATGTAGATATGCCAGGGTTCACGGTAGGAAGGATAAATGATATCCGCGCTCAGGAGCGTATTCAGGGTTTGCCTTGCCTGTTCAAGACGCTGTGTTATGTCAAGGATATGCTGGTCAAGCAGGGACTGCGCCTGAAGCGAGACGGACAGGTCCTGCTGGTAGACACGGCACTGGTTCTGGTATTTCCGGTTTATGCGGTTTTTGATCATGTCTGATTTGATGGATCCCAAAAAACCGCCGATGATAACGCCCATGATAATACATGTAATGAATGCTTCGAGCCCGCTTTTAAAAGCGCTGTCGGGGCTGGGTTGCCAAGTACAGGCGGACAGCAGGCCGGGAAGGAAGCACAGTATGGCTCCGTTTTTTGCCCAGCGTGCTGTCACGGAAGCTGAAGCCGGACAGACAGGTTCTGAAGGTTTCCCCAGCGCGCACTTTTTCTGATTCAGAATGCCGAGCTGTGTGTTCAATCCTTCGATCAGGGCGTGGGTCATGATGATGCTTTGAAGATAGTCCATGATGGTGTCACGGTTCCATGTAAAGGCAGATGGACTGCGGTTGAACCTATTCATACCGGATGCTCCTTCTGTTTGTGTTTTCAGGCAAGGTCTGCGTTTCTGCCTGCATATATGCAGACAGCGGTTTTCAGAAAAAGTTTCCGGGAAAGAAAAATTGTGCGGAAAGTCTGGAAACGGGGTCCGTTCAGGACACAGCGGAGACCGCAGAAATACGGGGGGAAAAGAAATGAGATTGAGATTCGCAGCTGTATTTCTTATGATGATTCTGCTGCTCTTTCCACTGTGCTGCGCAGAAGAGCAAAGGGATAATACGGATCTTCTGATTATGGTGTACATGAGCGGCGGCGATCTGGAAAGCCTGGGCGGCTCTGCAAGCCGGGATCTACGGGAAATGGCGGAAGCGCTTGGCGGGAATGAGCATGTGCGCGTGGCGGTAATGCTCTCCGGTGCAAGAAAATGGCACAGTGAAATACCGGCCCGTGAAACCTCTGTCTTCGAGATTTCCGGGGATGGACTTCATCCGGTCAGGAAGATGGAACTGATGAGCATGGGCGATGCTTCAACGCTCAGCTGTTTTCTGAATGTCTGTGCCGAAGTTTTTCAGGCGGACCGGTACGGCCTGATTCTCTGGGATCACGGGGCCGGACCGCTGGCCGGGGTCAGCTTTGATGAATTGTTTGTCGAATCCGGGGAGCAGGACCGGCTGGACATGGGTGAACTGAAAGAGTCACTTGAAGCGAGTGCCTTTTCTGAAACCGGGCTCAGTTTTATCGGCTTTGATGCCTGCCTCATGTCAAGCATGGAAGTGGCCTGGACGGTACGTCCCTTCACCGGCTGCATGATTGCATCGGAAGAAAAGGAATGGTCCGAAGGCTGGGACTACGGATTTCTCCGTCATCTGACGGGCACGGAGAGCGGGAAGGAAATCGGGGAGAAAATCCTGGAATCCTATCGGGCAAGCGTGCAGGACTGCGGGAATCCGGTGACCCTGTCGGTGCTGGACCTTGCATACATGGAGGATGCCGGGAAGGAAATGGATGCGTTTTTCCGGAACATCGCGGAAAAAATCTGTCCGGAGAATTACCGGGATTATGCGCAGTGCCGCGCACTGGCCAAAATGCCGGGCGGGGCGGCCGGGCCATATTTTGACCTGGTGGATCTGTGCGACCTGATCGGACTGTTTGAGGAAAAGGGACTGGCCGACGGGAGCCAGATCCTGAGCGCACTGCATAGGATGATTGCGGCAGAGTTTTCTCTGAATGATGATTATGTCAGCGGGATCAGCGTGTATGCCCCGTTTGACAACAAGCACATGTATGTGTCAGGCTGGTCAAAGTGCTACGGGGAAATGGACTTTGCGCCTGGGTATCAGGCTTTTGTGAAAAAGCTCTCAGACCTGTATATGGGAGAATCCCTTTTTCAGTGGAAGAGCGGATATCAGACACAGATTCAGGAGGAAGCGGGCAGCGTGCGGGTCAAGGTGGAGCTTTCGCCTGAGAAAATGGAAAACATTGCCAGAGCCCGGCTGATTGTGGTGGAAGACCTGGGAGACGGCACATACCAGCAGGTTTATGCCGATACCGACGGGCTGAGAATGTTTGAGGATGCTGTGACGGCCAGGTATCACGGGGAAAGCCTGTATCAGGTGGATGCCCAGGGCAATATCCTGGCCGGACCGCTGACGTATTATCCGGTGGAAGACGGCATCGCCCTGCAGGGCATTCTCTATTATCCCTTTGATATGGAAGCGGATTTTCGTTCGCAGAAAATGATGGATGCCGTGGAAGTGATCTATCGGAAGGATGAACAGGACCGGCTGACATTTTCCGAGGTCCTGATTCTGGCGGAGCCGGGGAAAGCGGGACAGGAAGACGGAATGTATCTCCGGTCTTCCGTGAGCCTTGCGGACTGTGAAAGTCTGGAACTGTATTCATCCGGGCCCTCGGGGAATATGGATGGCATCCGGGATACGGGCAGGTATGAGCTTACCGGAAAGCCTGTGGAGATTCTCCTTGAAAACGGAATTCCGAAGCTGCAGTTTCTTCCTGTCTATCACCGGCATGACCGGTACGCTTATCTGAGGCTTACAGACCTTCAGGGAAACACGTTCTGTTCTGATGTGGTACAGATCCCGAATCCGACAGTGATCCCGCTGTCTTCAAAGAAAATCTCGGCCGAAAAGGGCGGGGTTTCCGTGACATGTGACATGCTGGGCCTGGTTACGGGGTATGCACCGGGGATTCTTGTGGACATAACCATGGAGAACCATTCGGAAGAGGAACTGATCACAGTATTGCAGTCGGCGAAGATGAACGGGATCGATCTGGGAATGGAGCGGAATGCTGCATTCCTGTGCCCGGCCGGGGAAACATCCGGAATCAGCGCTTTCATTCCGGCCGGGTATGTTCCGGGGGAAGCGGCGGAGCAGATGGAAATCACCATAGAAGGACACAGCCGTAATGGAACAGCACAGACATGGAATCTGATCATCCCTCTGGAAGCGGATTTTTCTATGCTGGACAGTGAATGAAAACGGCGCTGAACAGCGCCTGTGAAAAAAAGCGCTCCTTCCCGATGCTGAAAAGCTGCGGGAAAGAGCGCTGTTCTTTCTGTCAGGACGGTTTTTCTGTGGATGAAAAGGCATGGCGGGTGATGATCCATGCCAGAATCCGCAGAGCATGGGAAGGAACCGGACGGTCCATAAGACGGGAAAGTGCGGACAGTGTATTCTCCAGCCCGGCCGGAGTGCCGGACGGGAGGGAGCGGGCAAGGTCTGCCAGGAACTGGTCGGCGAATAAGCCGATTTCTGCCCCGGGCAGGTCATGTGCCGCCATATGAACAATAGGCGCGATATAGGCGGCACAGTCACCGATAAGCCTGCTCAGCTGGCTTTTCATGGCAGAAACGGAAAAGGCATCCTGGAAACTGTACTGGGCGGCAAGATGGATTTCACGCGTTTTTTCATGATAAGCAAATGTACCGTCGCGGACACAGTTGTTCAGATTCTGAAGCAGCCAGCAGATCATAAGTCTGCGTTCGGGACGACAGTTTCTGCAGAGGGTCAGGTCCAGAGTGTATACCTGCGCGGCGGCATAAAATGTTACAGCCAGTTCCACCGGACAGTCATGGAGCATGATTTTACTGCTGCAGCCGATTTCATACGGGGTGCATTTCTGTTTCCTGAGCCTGTATCCGGCCTGTTCAAGATTTGTGAAGCAGCAGGAAGCTGCCCGGTGGAAATAGCAAGAGAAAGATGCCTGTTCTGATTTCATCAGGACCGGACCGGACAGAACATCTCTTTTTCCGGTACCGTCTGGCAGTGCCGGGTGCATGGAAGAGGCATGCGTGTCATACCCGGAATCCGACAGAGCGTGAATCTGACGCTCCAGGTCCCGGATCCATGCATCATGTCCGTCCGTGGTTTTTTCGTCTTCCGGAGGAGCTTCGGGCCGGGAAAAAGAAGCGGGCTGCCCGGATTCGGCAGTCCCCTCTTTTCCCTCGCCCGCCGTGGGCCGGAAGTTTTCCATAAAGGATGACAGCGTTTCCAGTTCTCCGGCTTCAAGATAGTTATTTTCCTTGTTCATGCAGGCAGCCTCCAGTTCTGTCAGAATCCCATCCTGCGCTGCTCAGTTTCGGCAACCTCGCTGGCCGCGGTCAGGAACATGTCTTCAGTCACAGAGGCTTTTGCGTCTGACGGATCGTGCATGGCGGCATCAAACGCCTGGTTCAGCACAATTTCCACCATTTTCTGATGCTTGCGGATGGAGAAGACGTTGTGGGAGAGCAGCTGGTCAACAAAGCGGTTCATCAGGGGATAATCAAAATGGATGAACGCGTAGGCCGGTTCATTCATCCGGTTTTCCGCATAGGCTGCCAGAATGGATTTCATGCGCTCCGGCGTCGGATTGGGATAGCGGATAATGGAACAGCGGTCCGCGAGGACGGGATTGATGTGGTCCAGCTCATTGGCCGTAAAGCAGATGGGACAGTAAGGCAGGCTGTAGAGACGGGATTCCAGGTACTTGTCCTCCACAGTGGAGACGGAACTGTCCGTGATGGACAGAAGTTCTTCGTCAATGGTGGAGTGCGCACTTTCTTTGGGGACTTTGTCGATCTCGTCAATGATATATCCCACAAGCAGGGAATGGTTCTTCAGCTGTGCCTTGGCAAGGTATCCGAGATCTGCACTGTGATAGGTTCCGCTGTCCCCGGTGAGCCCATGGCCGGATGAGGTTTCCGGGACCTTGATGACTTCCACCGGGATGGACAGGGCTTCCTTGAGCAGAAGCTGGGCACAGGTGGTCTTCCCGCAGCCCTTCTCACCCACCAGGATCATAGGACGCATATGTCCTGTTTCCATGTAGCTGATGAGCGTGGGAATGACAAGGGGAATGATTTCTTCGGGAAGAAGATGCTCGCGGAAAAACCGTACAAGATGCTGGTATGCCTCCTTTGGATGACGGCTCATGGAGAAACTGGGCGGCGCTTCCAGGTAAAGCTCATTGAACAGTTTGGCATACCGGATCCATTTCTGGTCCTGCTGGTTGCGATTGGTGGACTGCATGGATTCCCTGAGATGGATTTTTGCTTCCGGGCTGAGCCCGCCGATCCGCTGGGTGAACCAGCCGGTGCGCGGAACCGGCTGAGCCAGGATCTTGTTCCTGCTCTGTTCCATGCCCTTCTCGGCTGCTCTGATCAGGATACGCAGCTGATCGTCATTCAGACTGAGAATGTACTTCCTTTCACTGCTGATGTTTTCCATATCCATTCGTTTCACTTCCCTTCCAGAGGAATGAAGACGCCCGATGCGCCGGGATCGGCCGTTCCATCAGGAAAGAAAACAAAAAAGCGGAAAAGTTCCCGGCATGCAAAAAAACCGCAGACGCGGTTTTGAACGGATTATGAGACAGTTTCAGCTGATACCCAGGTATTTTGCCACTACAGGCCGGATGGGCGGTGAAATCATGTCAAGCGAGACTTCTTCCGGCCGGAAGAAACGGAGTTCTTCCATTTCCCCGTCCGCACACGAGGGTGTTCCCTGAAAACTGCGGCAGAGATAGATGATTTCAATATTGGAGACTTCATCCCCGTTCGGGTATATGTAATGGGTTTCCGGACCTGAGCTGATGCAGAACAGTTCCAGGTCTCCGGCGGTCAGCCCCATTTCCTCCTTGAGTTCGCGCCGGGCACAGTCTTCGACCTTTTCATCGATTTCCAGGGAACCGCCGGAATATCCCCAGAAATGATTGTCGGAACGCCTGCCAAGAAGAAGGCGTCCTTCCCCGTCTATACAGAGAATGCTGGCCGCGCACTGGATGATGGTGCGGTGGCCGAGCAGCCTGCGCATTTCTGCCATATAGCCTGTCATGGTATTCACTCTTTCCCGTATCCGCATTCATGCATGAGCGCATAAAGCTGTGATGTGATGCGGACCGCATAGTTTTCACTGCCGTCTTCCGCGGCGGCTGTATTGATGGCAATAGCCCGGAAGTCATCATCATATACCGGACATCCGCTGTAGCCGGGTTCGGTATCGGCAAAGTGACGGAGAAACCGGCCGGAAAGTGCCTGAACCCGTTCCGAGCCGTGCCGGAGAATGCCCTTTGCGTAGCCGGTCACATGGAAGTCACGGCCACGGAGATCGTCATCGGTGAGCGTAAAATCCAGACCGAAAAAACCGGTCCGGTCCCCTATCCGCTCGTCCAGCCGAATAATGGCATAGTCTTCCTCATGGTAATTTTCACCGCTGACAACGCGGTCACTGACCCAGGCGTGCCAGTCGGAACCGGTATAGCGCGCGAAATAGTTCCGCTCGCCAAGAAAACCGAAATAGAGTACCATGCTCCCGGAACCGGTATGGCACTGAGGACAGAACAGACAGTGTCCGGCGGTCAGGAGCCAGTCAGGACCAATGAGAAAACCGGTGGAGGTCCAGCCTGCGTGGCGGCAGGACGGGCTGAATTCCATGGCAGCGATAGCGGAGAACGGATAGCTTGCGACATCCTTGACCGTCATGCGGTCATCCGTGTCAATGACGGCCCGGTCCGCTTCCAGGAGCGCGGCCGGTCTCCAGGGCAGAAACGTTTTTTCCGGTACGGCTGTGTCAGGAGAAAGGGTCACGGGCGTAATGTTCCCGCTGCCGGATTCTGCCAGGGAAAGGGAAAAAAGAAGGAGAAAAACAAAAACAAAGGCCGGAAGACGGTTCATGTGGCCTGTATCCTTTCTGTGCCCTTCGGGCAGCTGATGGAAAAAAATGTATAGCAATTATGAAAAAAAGTCAATTCCGGATGGAACCACTGACGCATTCCGATTGTCCGTATGATTGCCGGCAAAAACCGGCAGAATCAGAAAACGGAGGAAAGAAGTATGAAAAACGGAATGGCCAGCCTGGTGAAAACAGTCATGATGCGCGCTGCGGCACTTGTTCTTTGTGCTGCCTGTTTACTTGGATGCGCGGAAAGTGCAGAGGCGGCGGTGTTCTCCGGCGGCAGTGTGGATCTGCTGACACTGGAACCATATTATGAGGGAACTGTGACCATGGAGCTGAACGGGATTGAGGATACCCTGGGCAACCGTTACGCTTCTGCCCTGCGCGGCTTTATGTCCCCCGGGGATGCAGAAAGATTTGACATGGACTGCTTTGACATCTGGGATATCGGCAGAGCGTACAGGACACTGACAGCCACTGTAATGGTCCGTCGGCGGGACCGGGGATCCAAGTGTGAGGGCTCTTTTAGGATCTATGGGGACGGACGTCTTCTGTATGCGGAGGACGGGATCGGAAGCATGACAAAGCCGTACGAAATCTGTGTGGATATCACCGGAGTCACCGATCTGAAGATAGAGATGTACGGAAACGGAAACTCCGGTACACACGGCATCAATTCCGTTCTGGCCGGTATCACGCTGCATCCCTGAAAATCCCGGAATCAAAAGAACGCGGTACGAACCGCGTTCTTTTGGTTTCCGGACAGCGCCAGTCAGTCACGGCTGCATGGTCAGGAATCCGTTTTTTGCCTCCGGCGCAGGAGCAGAAGAATCAGACCGACGGCGGCTGCACCGCCGATATAGGGCGCGGCTGCTTTGACAAAGAGCCACATGTCCTGGAAGAACAGGACCGTTTCAGAGGGCTCGCTTCCGGGGTCTGAAGTATCGACAATCCCGGTTTTGTCCGCCCCGGTGCTGCCGTCTGTCTGAACCACACTGATATGGCTTCCCGGGCCCGGAGCGGTGGGACGCAGGGAATTCCGGCTCAGGGCTGTTCCCCCGAACAGGAAGACAAGCAGGGCAGCAACAGCCGCAAAGGATGTCCATATGCGGCGTATCCGGGAATGATCTGCATAGGATGCGGCCGGCGTATCCAGGTCAGGATGAACCGGGGAGATTTTTTCCTCTTCGAAATCCTCCGTACCGTCTCCCCAGACAGGTGTTTCATCGTTATCCACATCAAAGTCATCCCAGAAGGAATCTTCCTCCGGGCTGTTTTCCAGCTCAGCTTTTCTCTGAATGACTTTCTGCATGAGTTCAGCTTCGTATTCAGGAGAGGATTCGGGCGCTTTGTCCCTGGAAAGAAGATGAAGCTGCTCCCGGATATTCTGTTCCGATTGCGTTGATTCACTCATGAAAATCCGGATCTCCTTTCATGTTCTCATGTTCCTGTTGTATGGCATGGAACGATTCATTTTGCCTTTGTTTTCAGGCGGATCGGGTGGATTCATCATCTGTGCAAGCTGTTTGATTGCCCTGTTGACCCGGCTTTTGACGGTCCCTTCAGGAACGCCTTCCATGCGTGCCACTTCCTTATAGGACACCTGCTGAATCTGTGTAAGAACCAGAGCGTCCTGCTGATCGGGAGGAAGCTTCCGGATATTCTGCCAGAGCTCGTCAACATCGTTTTTCTGAATGACTTCCCTCTCCACATTGGTCTTTTTGTCCTCAGGGGAGAAAGGAATCTCGTGCCGGTCCGGATCCATCTTTTCATCCAGCGAATCCGTCACGTCAGCTCCCTGCTGCTTCTTTTTTTTCAGGGCGTTGAGGCAGACCCTTGCGGTGACTTTGCCGACAAAGGCTTTGAAGGAGCCCTCATGCCGGTAAAGGGAAAGGCCGGTCCAGGTCCGGGTCAGGGCTTCAATTTCACAGTCCTGCATGTCTTCGAGGTTCTTCATGTAGTGCCAGGCAATGCTTCGAATGTATTTGCGGTAGGGAAGAATCAGTTCTTCATACGCTGCCGCATCGCCGTTTTTGGCACGTTCGATGAGCAGTTCATCCATCATCATACCCCCTTTGCAGTGAGAATCATGAAGACATTGCAGTCATTGTATTCTGAATCGACCATATGTCAAATGTTTTACGTGGCAAATTTTCCAGCGGTCCGAAAATGGAAAAGCCGACAGACAAAAACCCCGCAGCAGTCTGCTGCGGGGAACATAGGAAAATATTCAGCCATTGCTTTCCGAATCCGTGAACTGCTGCATCAGCTGCCAGAGCTGTTCCTGTCCGGGGAGCTCGGAGATGGGCGCTGTGCTCACCGTTTCCGGATTAAAGGAAACCGACAGCGTCAGAAGCACCGCAGCATAGGGAGCATCTCCCGTGTCCACTCCGGAATAAAGGGAGGAAACGGGACCGTGGAACAGATTCGATCCAAGAAGACCTGCGTCCACGTCTGTCAGAGCCACGGCCATGGTGCCGGACGTGACGATGGCCTCCGCATCCGGCCGGGTGTCAATCTGCGCCATGAGCACGGATCCTGTACGGTAATAGGTGACAGTACCCAGCTGGTATGCGTTTCCGGCATACAGGGGTACGGTGACAGGAAGCGCGTTCAGATCCAGAATCGTGGCGGTCAGCCAGCTGTCCGCGCCGCTGATGCTTCTCAGACGGAGTCCGCCGGAACAGGCGGTATTGTCATACAGCATGGGCTGCACGCGGTGGATCTGATACTGGGTTTCCCTGTCCCCTGCCTGCAGGCTGACAAGATAGTCTGCTGAGGCGCCGGAAAGACGCAGATAGATGTTCTCTGAGACAAAGGGAGAGGTACATGTCCCGTAATTCCGGGCATATACCATCTGACCGTCCGGAGCGGAGACCACAATCTGTATGTCGCAGGGCTCCCCGAACTCGGCAGTGAGACAGAGATAGTTTTCCCGCATTTCCACATACCCGGCATCCAGAGGACTCAGGGTGAGCACATCACCGGCAAGGGCATGGGAGAAAAGCAGGACCAGGAAAACAAGAATACCGGCAAAGCGTTTCAGCGGGCATCACCTCCTGCCCATATAACGACTGAAAGAAGGAAAATTATCCCTTCACGACCAGATTCAGAAGACGTCCGGGTACGAAGACCTGCTTGATCACCGGCTTGCCGTCAATGAGTCTGCGGACTTCATCGCGTTCCAGGAGCACTGCGGCATCGTCCTTGGTCAGATCGGCGGGCACCATGATGCGTGCCTTGACCTTGCCGTTGATCTGGACCGCAATCTCCACTTCCTGCTTCTTCAGGGCTTCCTCGTCCCAGGTGGGCCAGGCCTGATGATGGATGGCTTCCGCATGGCCCAGGTTCTGCCAGATTTCCTCACAGATATGCGGGGCCACAGGGCTCAGAATCTTGATCAGGGTCTCCAGTTCGGCCTGGGTCACGGAACCCGCGGCGAACATTTCATTCACCAGCGTCATCATGGCGGCGATGGCGGTGTTGAACTTCATTTTTTCGTAGTCTTCGGAGACCTTTTTCACGGTTTCATGCATCAGGGAGTTCAGTTTGTCCGAGTAACCGTCGCCGGGAGCGATCATTTCCTGAAGACGCCAGACGCGGTCCAGGAACTTGCGGCAGCCGCGGGCACCGTTGGTGGACCACGGAATCGCCTGATCGAAGGCACCCATGAACATTTCATAGCAGCGGAAGGCGTCGGCGCCGATTTCGTCAATGACTTCATCGGGATTGACCACATTGCCGCGGCTCTTGGACATCTTTTCACCGTCCGCGCCGAGGATCATGCCCTGGGCCGTGCGCTTTGCATAGGGTTCGGGGCAGCCCACCACGCCGATGTCATAGAGGAACTGATGCCAGAAACGGGAGTAGAGCAGATGACGGGTGACATGCTCCATGCCGCCGTTGTACCAGTCCACGGGCATCCAGTAGTCCAGTTCCTCACGGCTGGCAAATTCCTTGTTATTATGCGGATCACAGTAGCGCAGGAAGTACCAGCTGGAGCCGGCCCACTGCGGCATGGTGTCGGTTTCGCGCTGGGCCGGGCCATGGCACTTCGGGCAGGTGCAGTTGACAAAGGATTCAATCCGGGCCAGCGGGCTCTTGCCGTCGGTGCCGGGCTCGAAATCCTCCACTTCCGGCAGACGCAGAGGCAGTTCCTCATAGGGAACGGCCACCGTGCCGCACTTGGGGCAGTGGATCAGCGGGATGGGTTCTCCCCAGTAGCGCTGGCGGTTGAAGGCCCAGTCCTTCATCTTGTACTGGACGCCGGCCTTGCCGATATTCCGCTTCTCGATCTCCTCCACCATCCGGGCGATGGAATCCTTCTTGTTGGTATAGCCGTTGAGGAAGTCGGAATTGATCATTTCCCCGTCACCGGTCCAGGCTTCCTTTTCAATGTCTCCGCCCTTGATGACCTGGACAATGTCAATGCCGAACTTGTGGGCAAACTCCCAGTCGCGCTGATCATGGGCCGGAACGGCCATGATGGCGCCGGTGCCGTAGCCCATCATGACATAGTCGGACAGATAGATGGGCACTTCCTTGCCGGTAATGGGATTGACGGCGCTCAGGCCGCTGAGGCGCACACCGGTCTTGTCCTTCACCAGCTGAGTGCGCTCGAACTCGGTCTTCTTGGCGCATGCTTCACGGTAGGCAGTGACCTCATCCATGTTTCCGATGCGGTCAGCATACTTGTCGATCAGCGGATGCTCCGGCGCCATGACCATGAAGGTCACGCCGAAAAGCGTGTCAGGACGGGTGGTATAGATCTCGATTTCCTCTCCCGTGCCGGTGAGCGGGAAGCGCACAAAGGCACCGGTGGACTTGCCGATCCAGTTGATCTGCTGCTGGGCGATGTTTTCCGGATAATCCACGGTCTTCAGGCCTTCCAGCAGACGGTCCGCATAGGCGGTGATGCGCAGATACCAGACATCCTTGGGCAGCTGCACCACGTCATTGTGGCAGATGTCGCACTTGCCGCCCTGGCTGTCCTCGTTGGACAGAACCACCTTGCAGAAGGGGCAGTAGTTGACCAGGGTCTTGTCACGGAACACCAGGCCGTGCTCGAACATCTTCAGGAAGATCCACTGGGTCCAGTGGAAATAATCCGGATCCGTGGTGTTGACTTCACGGCTGTAGTCAAAGGAAAAGCCGATCATCTTCAGCTGCTGCCGGAAGTGGTCAATGTTTTCCTTGGTTACACGGGCAGGATGCACGTGATTCTTGATGGCATAGTTTTCGGTGGGCAGGCCGAAGGCGTCCCAGCCGATGGGAAAGAGCACATTGTATCCCTGCATGCGGCGCTTGCGGGCAATAATGTCCATGGCCGTGTTGGAACGGGGGTGACCCACGTGAAGTCCGTGACCGGAGGGATACGGGAATTCAATCAGACCGTAGAACTTGGGCTTGGCATGACTGGACTCGGCTTCAAAGGCATGGGTTTCTTCCCAGGTTTTCTGCCATTTGGGTTCGATGACTTTTGGATCGTAAGGAATGACCTTCATGGATGTGCTCCCTTCTTCAAGTACGTAAAAAAAATGCTTCCTCTCTGCCGATGCAAAGACGAAACATATCTTCCGCGGTACCACTTTGCTTGTCCTGTTCAGGACCACTTGTGTGCCCTTTATCGGGGGCCGGCCGCCTGTTTCAGGTTCACTCCCGGGCGAGCGGCAGTCTTCCGGCCTTCCTGCGTCGCAGCATCCCGCAGGTCTCTGAAAAGGCGCCCGGACCACGTTCCCGATCAATGTGACTGGCGGCAGTATACCATGGAGCGGGAGAAAAGTAAAGAGAAAATCCAGTAACGGTGCGGTCTGCAGGGGTTTCCGGAGTTAGACGAGCGTAAGAAACGGCGGGATGAAATGCCGTGGACCCTCAGAGGATCTTCTTGTCATTTCTTCTGAACGTGATGATTCTGCTGTGCACATGGATCTGCGACAGGAAATTCTTTGTTTTGGAAACAGAATGAAGTACTTGCTCTGGACAGACCATTATGATAATGTGATACCAGAAATCCAGATCTGTTCCTGTCTGATCACTGTTCCATAAACTGCATTCTGTATATATTGGAGGTAACGGCAATGCTGCCCACAATTCAATTGGGAAACACCAGCGTGACGAGGCTGATCGTTGGAGGAAATCCCTTCAGCGGCAATTCTCATGTGAATGAAACGCTTGACTGGCAGATGCGGGATTATTTCACGACACAGCGGATCAAGGAAACGCTGTTCCGCTGCCAGGAGCATGGAATCAATACCATGCTGCTCCGGGGCGACATGCACATCATGCGGATCATCCATGAATTCCGTCAGGATGGCGGGAATCTGAACTGGATCTGCATGACGGGCGGGGAATTCTGGAACTATGAAGGCCATATCCGTCAGATCATGCAGTACAAACCCAGCGCGATCTATCATCATGGCAGCGTGACGGACGCTCTCTTCAAGGAAAAGAAATATGACGAACTGAAGAAACGCATCAGCATCATCAGGGATCAGGGGATTCCGGCAGGGCTTGGAACGCATATGCCGGAGGTGATGGAATATGCGGAGGAGCATGACTGGGGCGCGGATTTCTATATGTCCTGCGTATACAACCTGAGCCTGGGCAGCGATCGCGTCAGCAGCTCCATCAGCGGAAAGGCGAACACGGGGGAACGCTTTGAGGAAGAGGATATTCCGGTGATGTACGAGATGATCCGCAGGGTGCCCAAGCCGTGCCTGGCTTTCAAAATCCTGGGAGCCACCAGGCGGTGCACTTCCCAGGAGCAGGTGCGAAGTGCCTTTAATGAGGCTTTTGAAAACATCAAGGATACCGATGCTGTGGTGGTGGGCATGTTCCCGCAAAAGGAGGATCAGCCTGCGCTGGACAGTCAGTATACGCTGGAAGCCATTGAGCGGGCAGACAGGATGAAGGGCTGAAAGGTTTCTGCAGGGTATGGAGTAGTCCATATTTACAATGCCCTGAAAGTGCTTGTATTGTTTGGAAAATGCCTTGGGATCTGGCTTTGTGCGGCCGGAATTCAAGGCATTTTTCTTCGTTTCCGTCAAATTCGGGGCATGTCATGGAGCAGGAGAACAGGAAAGAAAAGATCCGGTAACGGTGCGGCCTCAGGGGCTTCCGGTTTCCCTGTCTTCCGGCATGAGAGAAAAAGAAAAGACGAAAAATGCAGGAATGAGCGGGATATTCATGCAGAAAATCAGGCAAAATTCTGTATTTTTTGTGTATTCTGCAGAAATCTGCTTTACATTATGCAATTGTGTTCATATACTGGGATACTGACATACCAAAAGAGTCGGGAGATGAAACCATGCTGGAACTGTCACCGAAAACGAACCTCCTTGAGGAGCAGAATCTGCACTATCCGCTTCAGGATGTTAAGGACCCGGTCCTGTACCGGGATATATATGACTACGAGTCTGTCCCCCGGATCATGTTCAATCATCGCCGCGTGCCCATTGGCATGCCCAATGAGATATGGATCACGGACACTTCCTTCCGGGACGGCCAGCAGTCCCAGGACCCGTATACGCCGGAACAGATCCGCGATCTGTACAAGCTCATGAGCCGTCTGGCCGGTCCCTGGGGCATCATCCGGCAGACGGAGTTCTTTGTCTACAGCGAGAAGGACCGCAAGGCTCTGGAACTGTGCCGGGATACCGGGCTCAAGTTCCCGGAGATCACCACATGGATCCGGGCCAACAAGGATGACTTCAAGCTGGTCAAGGACATGGGCATCCGGGAAACCGGCATTCTGGTGAGCTGCAGCGATTATCACATCTTCAAAAAGATGAAGAAAACCCGCGCCGAGGCTATGAAAATGTATCTGGAAGCCGTGGCCCTGGCCTTTGAGTCCGGCGTCATGCCGCGCTGCCACCTCGAAGACATTACCCGCGCGGACTTTTACGGGTTTGTGGTGCCCTTTGTCAATGAGCTCATGAACATGAGCAAGGACGCGGGCATTCCGGTGCGTATCCGCGCCTGCGACACCATGGGCTACGGCGTGCCCTATCCGGAAGTGGCCCTGCCCAGAAGCGTGCCCGGCATTGTCTACGGCCTGCAGCATTACTCGGATGTGGAAAGCGAGTATCTGGAGTGGCACGGACACAACGATTTCTACAAGGCCGTCACCAATGCCAGCACGGCATGGCTCTACGGCGCCAGCGCCGTGAACTGTTCGCTGCTGGGCATCGGGGAGCGCACGGGCAATATCCCGCTGGAGGCCATGTGCTTTGAGTACGCGGCACTGCGCGGATCCCTGGACGGCATGGATACCACGGCGATCACGGACATTGCGCAGTATTTCAAGGAAGAGATCGGATACGAGATTCCGCCGATGACGCCCTTTGTGGGACGTTCCTTCAATATGACAAGAGCCGGCATCCATGCCGACGGCCTGATGAAGGATGAGGAAATCTACAATATTTTCAACACCAAGAAGCTGCTCAAGCGTCCGGCCACCGTCATGATCGGGCCGAACTCCGGGCTTGCGGGCATTGCCTACTGGATCAACGAAAACTATCAGCTGCCGCCGTCGAGATGCTATGGGAAGCAGGATGAGCTGGTGGTTGCCATGAAGGCGTGGATTGACGATACCTTTGCCAAGGGCCGTCAGTCTTCCCTGAGCGTACGTGAACTGGAAACCAAGATCTCCGAGCTGACCAATGGTGAGCTTGGACTGATTTAACCGGGAGGGATCAGAGTGGACCATCAGATGATATCGCTTGCCGATCAGGTGTTTGAAGAACTGGAAAGGGAAATTCTCACGGAAGTGTACGCGCCGGGCGAGTATCTCACCGAGGCCAAGCTCAGCGAGGACATGAAGGTCAGCCGCACGCCCATCCGGGAGGCCATCGGGCGCCTGGAGGAGGAGCATCTTCTGGAAATCACCGCCAAGGGTACACGGGTGGTGGGCGTGAGCATGCAGGAAATCCTGGATATCTATGACATCCGGATGAAGATCGAGGGCATGGCCGCGAGAAAGGCCGCGGAGAACGCCAGCGAGGAAGACCTCAATGAAATGAAGGAAGCCCTAGATGTACAGGAGTACTATACCGGGAAAAAGGATGCGGACGGCATCAAGAACATGGACAGCCGCTTTCATCAGACACTGTACCGCATCTGCGGAAGCACGCCGCTGCGCTATACGCTGGAGCCGCTTCACCGCAGGGTGATGAAGTACAGGAAGGTCTCCATTTCCACGCCCAACCGCGCGGAGGCTTCCCTGGCGGAACACCGGGCGATCTATGAGGCGATCGCTGCCAAAAACGGGGACCTGGCGGAGGAACTGATGGTGGAGCATATCCGCAGGGCACAGGAGAACATCCGGCAGGGCAAGAAAGTTCAGTGAAGGCGGGAAGCGTATGAGTCGCGAAGGAGAATATTTTGAATCCCTGTACCGTTCCCAGGTGGAACGGGCGCAAAACATGGGAAAGCAGCCGGCTGTGGATTTTCACGCAAGACCGCTTTCCATCGGCCTGGTGCCCGGAGACGGCATCGGTCCGGTGATCATGCGGGAGGCGGAGCGCGTGCTGCGCTGCCTGCTCAAGAAGGAACTGGACGAAGGGCAGATCTGCCTTGTGCCCATTTCCGGGCTGACCATTGAGCACAGGCTTGAGGTGAACCAGAGCGTTCCTGAGGATACGCTGAAGCAGATCAAGGCGTGCCCGGTGCTGCTCAAGGGACCCACCACCACGCCCAGCGGCGGCACCATGACCAGCGCGAATGTGACGCTGCGCCGGGAGCTGGACCTGTATGCCAATGTGCGCCCGGTGAGCGTGCCGGATCAGGGGATTGACTGGACATTCTTCCGTGAGAACACGGAGGGCGAGTATACTCTGGGCAGTCTGGGCATTGAGGAGGAAGGGCTTCTCGCTTTTGACTTCAAGGTGATCACCGTGCCCGGAACCCGGCGCATTGCCAGAGCGGCCTATGAGTTTGCGCGCAATCAGGGGAAAAAGCGGGTCACCATCGTGACCAAGTCCAATATCATGAAGAAGACAGACGGTCTGTTCTCCAGGATCGCGCATGAAGTGGCCGCGGAATACCCGGAGATCGAGACGGACGAGTATTACGTGGACATCATGACCGCCAACCTGGTCAACGAACAGGTCCGGTCCGGATTCCAGGTGGTGCTGACGCCGAATCTGTACGGCGATATTCTGACGGATGAAGCGGCCCAGATTCAGGGCGGCGTGGGCACCGCGGGCAGCGCGAACCTGGGGGATGCCTATGCCATGTTCGAGGCCATCCATGGCTCTGCGCCCCGGCTGGTGGAGGAAGGTCTCGGGGAATACGCAAGCCCGGAGAGCATCCTCATCGCCGCCGCCATGATGCTGGAGCATATCGGATGCCAGGAAAAGGGGCGTGCGCTCCGGACGGCCATGATCCAGGTAAAGGAGAAGGGCATTGTGGCCAACGGCACCCGGGAGGGCTGCACCGCCGCGGCCTTCGGGGATGCGCTGCTTGAAGTATTGAACGCGTGACACAGTCTTTTTACAGGGAGAGGCATCGCCTCTCCCTTTTTGAGTGCGCACTCTGCCTTGCGCATTGGATGGAGAGATCCTATAATGATGAAAGGGAGG
>CAMNDE010000010.1:0-60535 GCA_946534895.1 uncultured Clostridia bacterium | reverse complement strand
ACCATGAACCGCACCGATGTGGCCCAGGCCCTGTGCCGGAACCTGTCGGATATTCTCACGCCATGAGCGGCCCGGTGTTCGGCGTCCGCCATGTGCTCTCACTCCCCCTGCCCCCGGTACACAGGGAGGAAGTCCTGCGCTATGCAGGCGTCCGGGGAAATCCCGGCAGTGAGATCATCGGGCTCATGGAAGCGTGCATCCGCGAATCGGAATCCATCCGGACAGCGCATTTCCTCTATGTTCCGGTCCCGGTCTCACAGGGTACAGTGGAATTCCAGGGACAGAAATACAGCGGAAAAACCCTTGAGCGGACCCTGAAAGACAGCCGTGCCGCCCTGGTGTTCGCGGCCACGCTCGGCTTTGACATGGATCAGCTGATCCGGCGCTATGCACGGACCCATGTATCCCGGGCACACATGTTCCAGGCGCTTGGCGCTGAGCGCATCGAAAGCTTTCTTGACGCCCTGTGCGCAGACCAGCTGCCCGGACTGCCGGAAAACACCTTTCCCGGCCCGCGCTGTTCTCCCGGCTACGGCGATCTGCCGCTGGACATGCAGCGGGACCTGTTTGACTTCCTGGGCTGTGACCGTTACCTTGGACTCACGCTCTCCCCATCCCTTCTGATCACGCCCTCCAAGACCGTCACCGGGCTGATTGCCCTGACAGACTGTCCCGTGGCCGTGGCATGTACCTGCGCACAGTGCGCACACCCGTGTGCTTTCCGAAAAACGGAGGTGAACATATGAACGCCCGTCAGCTCTTTGATCTGCCATGCATCCTTCTTGACGGCGGCAGCGGCTCCTTTCTGCAGAAAGCAGGGCTGAAAAGCGGTGAGCTTCCCGAGACATGGAATCTCACGCACCCCGATGTCATCCGTGCCCTTCACCGGGCTTATTTTGACGCGGGCTCCAATATTGTGCTCACCAACACCTTCGGCGCCAACTGCCTCAAGCACACGCCGGACGCGCTGGAAAGGATCGTGCGCGAGGCCGTATGTCATGTACGTGAAGCCAGCGCGCAGAGTACCGGAGACCAGCCCAGGTTCGCGGCCCTGGATCTCGGGCCCTCGGGCCGCCTGCTGCAGCCCTTCGGCGACTTCACGCTGGAGGAGGCCGTGGACCTGTATAAAGCCACGCTCCGTTATGCGCTGAAGGAAGGCGTGGACCTGGTATTCATTGAGACCATGAACGATCTTCTGGAAACCAAGGCTGCCCTTCTCGCCGTCAAGGAGTCCTGCGATCTCCCCGTGTTCGTCTCCAACGCCTACGGCGAGGACGGACGGCTCATGACAGGCGCAACCCCGGAAATCATGGTGGACCTGCTGGAATCCATGGGCGCGGACTGTATCGGCGTCAACTGTTCCTATGGTCCGGATGTCATGGGCCCCGTGATCTCCGAATACCTCCGGCTTGCGCATGTCCCGGTGCTTTTCAAGCCCAACGCCGGGCTGCCCCGGGTAACGGAGACCGGTGAAACCGTCTATTCCCTGGACCCGGAGTCCTTCAGCCGGCAGATGGAGCCCTGGGTGCGCCGTGGCGTGCGCGCCGCGGGCGGCTGCTGCGGCACGACCCCGGATCACATCCGTCAGCTCCGCTCCCGCCTGTCCGGGATCCGGCCGGACACCACGCATCCCGAGGATGCTGTGCGCGTCACCAGCAATACCCGCAGCGTAACCTTTCATACACGTCCGCTGCTGATCGGCGAGCGCATCAATCCCACAGGCAAGAAGGCAATGAAGGCCGCCCTTCAGGCCGGAGACATGAATTACCTGCTCAGGGAGGCCATCGGCCAGGAAGAGCATGGCTGCGATATCCTTGATGTGAACGTGGGCATGCCCGGCATTGACGAAGTGCACGTGCTGAAGCAGGCAGCCGAGGAAATCCAGGCCGTGACCGGCCTGCCGCTTCAGATTGACACCAGCAGTGCTGCGGCCATGGAAGCCGCGCTTCGCACCTACCGCGGAAAACCCCTGATCAATTCTGTAAACGGCAAGCAGGAAAGCATGGACGCCATCTTCCCGCTCATGAAAAAGTACGGCGGAGTCGCCATCGCCCTGACACTGGATGACTCAGGCATTCCGGATACGGCGGACGGCCGGGTCCGGATTGCCCGGCGTATTCTGGAAAATGCCGCCGCTCATGGAATATCCGCACACAATCTGATCTTTGACCCGCTCGCCATGACCATTTCCGCCGATGAACGCGCAGCCATGGTCACTCTGGAAACCCTGCGCCGCATTCATGATGAACTGGGCGGAAAGACCTGTCTGGGCGTATCCAATGTCTCCTTCGGGCTCCCCGCCCGGGACGGCATCAACAGCGTCTATTTCGCCCTTGCCATGGAACACGGCCTGAGCTGCGCCATCATGAATCCCTATTCCCAGCCCATGATGCAGACTTACCGCGCGTTTCTTGCGCTCCATGGACTGGACAGCAGATGCCTTGAGTACATTGCGTTCATGCAGGCACATCCCGCCCCGTCCGCATCCGCGCCGGCGCTTCCGGAGCAGCCGTCCGAAAGCGCCTCAGCCATGTCTCCGCTCGGCCATGCCATACTGCACGGGCTCCGGACGGAAAGCGCGCGGCTGACGCAGGAGCTGCTGAAACAGCAGGAAGGCCTGGATATCATCAACCGCGAGATTGTGCCTGTGCTGAACCAGGCAGGGGAAGCGTTCGAAAAGCACACGCTGTTCCTGCCCCAGCTGCTCATGTGCGCGGAAGCGGCCACGGCGGCCTTTGACGAAATCCGCCTGCAGGCCGGACCGAAGGATGCCTCGGAGGACCATGTGCCTGTGGTCATTGCCACCGTCAAGGGAGATATCCACGATATCGGGAAAAACATTGTGCGCCTGATGCTGGAAAGCTATGGCTTTCCCGTCACGGACCTTGGAAAGGATACCGCGCCGGAAACCATCCTCCAGGCTGTGCTGGAGAAGCACGCTCCCATCTGCGGACTGTCAGCGCTCATGACCACCACCGTGCCCGCCATGGAGGAGACCATCCGCCTGCTGCACGAGAAAGCGCCTTTCTGTCATGTCATGGTGGGCGGTGCCGTACTGACACAGGCTTACGCTGACCGCATCGGCGCGGACAGTTATGCCCGGGATGCCATGGCCGCCGTGCGCTGTGCACAGCAGGCAGAAGCGGAATACCGAAAGGAGAAGGACTGAAATGCCGCATGCATTTTCGCGTACCGAAATGGTGCTCGGATCCCGGAGCATGGAAACCCTGAAAAACAGCCGTGTGGCCGTGTTCGGCATCGGCGGCGTGGGCGGGCATGTGGTGGAAGCCCTGGCCAGGGCCGGTGTCGGCGCCCTGGACCTGATCGACAATGATCAGGTCGCTCTCACCAATCTCAACCGCCAGATCATTGCGCTTCACTCCACGATTGGCAGGAACAAGGTGGACGTGGCTGCAGAGCGGGTGCTTGACATCAATCCCGAGTGTCATGTCAGGCCCATATGCACGTTCTTCCTCCCGGAGACGCAGGATAGTTTCGACTTTGCCGCCTATGACTATGTGGTGGATGCCATCGACACCGTCACGGCAAAGCTTGCGCTGATCGCCGCCTGTCAGCAGGCGGGAACGCCCATTCTCTCCTGCATGGGCACCGGAAACAAGGTGGATCCGTCCCAGCTCCGGATTGACGATATCTCCCGTACCAGCGTGTGTCCCCTGGCCCGTGTCATGCGCCGGGAACTGCGCAAGCGCGGGATTGAGCATCTGAATGTACTCTACTCCCTTGAGCCCGCCATGCGTCCGGTTATGGAAGCGGAAGAAGCAGACCGCTCTGAAAAGCGCCGGGACACGCCCGGCTCCGTCTCCTTCGTCCCCAGCTGTGCCGGACTGATGATCGCCGGGAAAGTGATCCGTGATCTCGTACATTTCGATCCCGCGCAGCGTACCTGATTTGCCGCAAAGGAAAAAGACGCAGGCTCTGCATTTCTCAGCAGGCCTGCGCCTTTTCTATTGCTTTGAACATCAGGTTTCCATCCGGTGAACCATGGGCAGCACGCTCCGGGTCATGCCCAGGCAGCTCAGTCCCATCACCACATAGCAGGTATCCATGGGCATGAACGCCAGGAAAACGATCTTCTTTTCCAGGGCAAACTCCATGGCCATGAACACGCCCATGCTCAGGATCAGGCACACATAGGCCAGCACTTTTTTCCCGGTAGGGGTATGCACGGCCTTCACACAGGCCCGGGTCAGCACGGCAAGCAAGACGCACACCGTGATCAGCTGACCTACGCGCACAAAGCCCCACCGCAGCACGGCGTCCTGGCGCATGCTCTCCCCGATCGCCTCCGCAGGCGCCATCAGGACCATGAAGATCAGCGCAAGCCGTCCGTCCGGCATCGGCTTGTACCGGAGCAGCACCACCAGCATCAGCACGGCAATGAGCGCTTCCAGCAGGAACACGGACCAGTGATATTCCCCGTAATAATCCATCTGGGAAAACGGAAAGCCTTCGAAGAAGGACACATCCTCCAGATGGAACAGGCTCATGCCGGTATACTCCTCCGCGTCAAAAGCGTCCACGGAGAACCAGTCGCCCACCGTCCATCCGTAACCCTGTCCGGCAATTCCCACGCACAGGTGCTCAAGGATCAGCATGACGCACCCTGGAATCACCATGGCATCCAGTACCCGGGACGGCTTCTGTCCGGACAGCCTGGCTCCAAGTACGCCGGCAAGAATCACAAAGAACACCGCACCGTACAGGTTCAGACCTCCGCTGGTCAGCTGGACGAAGAAGCCTGCGCCCTGGTCCCAGAACCAGCTCCACCGGATCAGGCAGTAGAAAAGACGTGCACCGAAAATCCCCATGGGCACACTGAGCACGGCCACAAGACTTGCCGTGTTCTCCTTCAGTCCCGCCCTGCGCATGCTGCGTGCCATCAGGAAAAACGCAATGGCGCAGCTTACGGCCAGCGCGAGACCATACCCGTATACGGTCATGCCGCCCAATTGAAAGCTCATCATATCCTCACTCCGCGCAGGACGCAAAATACAGAATATCACAGATATTCCGGGCGTCCGGATTCTTATGGATGCGCTTGCCGTTCACAATCACGTTGGTGGATCCGCCGCCGTCCAGATTATAGGCCAGGCGGCAGTCCGGGAACAGGGACTGGATATACTCGGCAAACGTCTGAATGGTCATGCCGGCCGTGGCGTTCGCGTTGCCGTTGCACTCCACAATGGCGTACTCCAGTTCACCCAGCTGCACCACACCCACGCGCTGCATGGGATACCGGTACTGGAAATCCCCGCCGGTGTTTTCCTTGCCGATCTCCTGAACCACACCGTCCTCCACCAGGATCGGGCCAAGGGAGAAGGTATTGATCATCTGACGGCCTTCCGGCAGCACATTGGCCGCAAAGTCGGCCATTTTCTCAGCACTGCCCACATGCACGCCGTAGAAATCGCCCTGATCATCGATCACCAGGATATCCCGGGGATGCTTGGTGGAGAACTCCTCACGGTAGGTAACGCCCTGACGGATCAGGTAGCCGTAGTCATAATACTTGAAAAAGTCACCGTTCACGGCCGCGATGGCATTGACATGCTTGGCAAGCGTGGCTGCCTTCACATAGGCATTCTTGTCATAGCTGTCCTCGCTCATGCAGGTGCGGATCTGACTGGGATCCGCAATCTTGATGCGCACAATGGAGCAGTTCACCTTCTTGGGCATGCCCTTGAGCTTTACATCCTGATGTTCCACCGTGACATGAATGGACTCATCCTGGTACTCATCCTCGCTGAGCCATCCGTCTTCCCTGGCAGGATTTCCGGGGACCATCTGATCCAGCGGCAGCGGAACCACATCCGCAAGGGCCGGAGAAGCCACGCACAGACACATGGCAAGAAGCATCAGTGCGGTCAGAACCCAACGTATCACATTTGCACGTTTCATGGAAAACCTCCAAATATTCTGCTGAAGTCACACGCAGATTATAGCATGCCGGCGCATTTCTTGGAAGGGAGCGCCGGCATTACGCGTATCGGAAAAGCGTCCGTTTCCTCACATGTCTGCTCTTTTCCGCTCCATCCTGTCCAGGAATCCGGCTGCCCTTGAGTACAGATCACGGAACACGTCTTCATAGGCAGCCTCTCCATACTCCGGATCCCGCACGCCAAGAAAATCCAGGCAGATGCGGTCGTGTCCTGCACCGATCCGGTTCAGCCGGTCCGCTGCGCCGGCGCTGACCGGCGCGAACCGGCTGAACCAGGTGTCCTCCCTTTCTTCCAGGCAGCGCGCACAGGGGCTTATGCCTTCCGTGGATATCCCGTGTCTTTCCAGCACCTCTGCTGCCGCCGCGGATGCCGTACGGCCCTCGGAAGCATGAAACGCAGCCCGTGCTTCACAACGGATGGAAAGCCCGCGTCTGCGCGCTTCCTGGTTCACAATGGCCGCCGCCATGACACTGCGGTTCAGCCCGCCGTCGCATACAAAGCAGATCCTTTCCGGCACATCCGCATACCGCCGCATATCGGAAAACCATGCCGGCGTCAGGGCTTCCGGATACAGGGGAAACACAATCTTCTCCCTGGGCCTCACCGCGTCCAGCGCCGCGCTCAGCACATTCCCGTCCAGCATGCCCGGACGGAAATAGGCCAGCGTGACATGGGGCGTGAGCGGATAGGACATTGTTCTCACATTGTCCAGCCGGCGGTACATTTCCTGCAGCAGGGCAAAGTCCTCTTCCGTCTCCGGACGCAGCAGAAGCACCAGGGAAACGGATACCATGTTCACCATGCAGTCGCAGGCCATGGCGATTTCCTTTCCGGCAAGCTCCCTGCGGATTTCCTCCACAGCCTCCCCTGCCTTTTCCAGGCTCGCCCGCATTTCCCGCTCCCGGCCCTCCTCTGTGTCCGGCATGCACGTTTCCGGACTGTCCAGGTCATGCAGCGTCATATGCAGGCTGGAAAGTGGAAGCGGATCTGCCAGCATCCCGGTGTCACCCAGGTGCCGGTACAGATTCTGCTGCATGAGCCCCAGGATATTCCGGGTCCGCCTGTCCAGCCGGAACAGCGTGGTGGTTCCCGCAAACGGAAGGAACCTGCCCTCCGCGCTCACCTTTTTCAGCAGCCGCCCGTCCGTCATCCAGCACCCGTACATCCTTTCATGCTTCCATGCGGTGCGCATATCGTAGTCTGACAGAAAACCCATATTCTCTCCCCTCTTTCATAAACGAAAAACTGACGCGGTCTGTTCCGGAAAACCGGAGACTCTGCGTCAGTCAGGGGACCACATGTACCGGATACGGTTCAGGGAAGCGTCACGGTAAAGCTGGTTCCGCGCTCATCACTCTCCACCTGTACCCGTCCCCGGTGAATCTCCAGGATATTCCGGGCAATCGCAAGCCCCAGTCCATAGCCTTCCACTTCCTGGCTGCGGCTCTTCTCCACCCTGTAAAACCGGTCAAAGATTTTATCCCGGTCCTCATCGGAAATCCGGGAACCGGTATTGAACACCGACAGCACCGCGCCTTTTCCGCGCGCGTGCAGAGATATGCGCACCATTCCGCCGTCACCGGAATACTTGGTGGCATTGCTCAAGAAGATCACTGCGAGCTGGCGCAGCATTTCCGCATTCCCATGCACGTGCACACCATCATCCACGTCGGTCTCCAGGCTTTTTCCGCTTTCAAACAGGGTGCTCTCAAACGGGAGCGCGACAGAAAGCACAGCCTGGCTCAGGTCCACGTCCTCCATGGTCACCTGTTCACGGTTCCGGTCCGTTCTCGCCAGTGTCAGAAGCGACTGAACCAGTCCATTGGTCCGCTCCACCTCGGACTGAATATACCCAAGCCATTCATTTCTGCCGATCTGCCGGGCGAGCACCTCTGCATTGGCCGAGATCACAGCCAGCGGCGTTTTCAGTTCATGGGACGCGTCCCACACAAACTGGCGCTGGCGGTCATTGGCCTGCTGCACGGGAATGAACATGCGCCTGATCAGGACGGCCGCGCCGACGCTGAGCAGCAGCCAGACGCCGAGTCCGGCCAGCAGCGTGGTGCGCAGAAGTTCCTGAGCGCTGCGCAGCTCAAGTCTTGCGTCCAATACCACCAGCAGGCTTTCCTCCGCATCCGTGCTGAGCCGGAAAAACTGCGTGCCCACGCGCCCGCTCTGCCTGCCGGAGGCAAGCACCGCGTCCACCATGGCCTGCACCTGGTCATCCGTATACAGGTCCTGACGGTCACTGCTCCAGGAGCTCACTGTCTGGTCTGCGTTCAGATGCACGGTATAGGAATTGCTCAGGCCCGCCAGCGCCTCACGGCTGGACGCCAGCTGTCCGGGCCGCTCGCCCCGGAATTCCGGCATGTCCGGCGGTCCGCCCATGCCGTTTTCGGCATCCGGCTTCCAGTCCGGCTTTTCGCCGGGCTTATACGCATCCGGCCCCGGAGTCTCTTCCCCGGATATTTCCGCAGTCTCCTCGGCCCGGGCGTCTGTTTCCTCCATATGCTCCCTCCAGGGAACCTGCGGTCTGTTGCCCTGATTCTCGATAAGCATGTCCAGCACCGCATCCGACTGGGTCCGGATGGAATGCCAGTTCAGCCCGTTGATGACGCCGACAAAGGCCACAATCACCAGGAACAGGCCGGAGATCACCAGGAGGATCATTTTTCTTCGGAGTTTTTCGATCATGATTCCGCCTCCAGCGCATAGCCGAGCCCGCGGCTGACCTTGATCTTCACACCGGAGCCCACAAAGCCCAGTTTCCTGCGGAGAAAGGAAATGTATACTTCCAGATGATTGTACTCCGTCTCATCATCCCAGCCCCAGACACGCTCCACAATGGTGTCCTTCGGGAGAATCTGGCCCGGATTTCTGAGAAAGAGCTCCATCAGCTGGTATTCCTTGGCCCCGAGCTTGACGGATACGCCGCTGGACGTATTCACAAGGCAGGCATCCGACTGGCGCAGCTCCACATCCCCGAATGCCAGGCTTTCCACCACATTCCCGTCTCCCCTGCGCGTAATGGCTCTCAGGCAGGCCAGAAGCTCCGCCATCTGGAACGGCTTGGGCAGGTAATAATCGGCCCCGCTCTCCAGTCCCCGGACCCGGTCCTCCAGACTTCCCCGGGCCGTCAGCATCAGCACCGGCGTGCGGATCTTGTCTTCCCTGAGCGTACGCAGGATTTCAAACCCGTCCATGCCCGGCAGCATCACATCCAGAATAATGGCGTCATAGATCCCGGTCTCCGCCTGATCCAGTCCCTCCGTACCTGTATAGACGGCATCCACGACATAATGTTCCCCTGTCAGCACATTGGCCACAGCCGCGGACAGTTTCTTTTCATCTTCCACCAGCAGAACACGCATGCACATATGCTCCTCTCTAAACCCTTGCATGCATATGATAACAGCGGATTCCAATGGATGCAAGAATTGCCTTGACGCTCTTCCGGCCTCCGCCTATAATCAGTTTCAGTATGGTTTCGGAAGGGCGGTGATTGCGTGCACAGCCGTTATATCGCAGTGGTGGGCGGGGTTAACCTGGATATATCCGGCACTCCGGCCGCGCCGATGATCGCCGGAGACTCAAACCCCGGCGAGGTGCAGGTAACCTATGGCGGCGTCGGCCGCAATATTGCGGAAAACATTGCGCGGCTCGGACAGAGCGTCAAGATGATCACGGCTCTTGGAGATGACGGATATACCACGCCGCTGCGCGCATTCTGCGAATCCTCCGGCATTGACATGTCCTATTCCGGCGTCATTCTCGGCATGCGCAACAGCACCTATCTGTGCATCAATGACGAGCACGGGGACGTGCTCTACGCCATCGCGGACATGGCCATCTGCGACAGGATCACGCCGGAGTTTCTCGAGGGCCGCCGGTCTGTGCTGGAAAAGGCATCACTGATCGTCGCCGATGCCAATCTTCCCCCCGAAACCCTCGTCTGGCTTTGCGAGTCCTTCGATGTGCCGGTCATGGCGGACCCGGTCTCCGTCACCAAGTCCACCCGCCTCCTGAAGGCGCTTCCGCACCTCTACTGCGTAAAGCCCAACCGTCCGGAAGCGGAAGCACTCTCAGGCATAGCCATCCGGGAAGACGCGGACCTGGAGACGGCAGCCGCAGTGCTGCTTGAAAAGGGATGCCGCCAGGTGTTCATTTCCCTTGGAGCCCGCGGCGTCTATTTTGACAACGGCAAAATACGCGGAATCCAGCCATGCCTTGTGCGGGACGTGGTCAACACCAACGGCTGCGGGGATGCGTTTTTTGCCGCCGCTGCGCTCGGCTTCCTGGAAGGCATGTCCATTGCCGAAAGCGCAAGGCTCGGCCAGGCCGCGTCCGCCATCTGCGCCATGTCCAATGCTGCGGTTTCCCCGGACCTTAATCGGGAGCGCCTGTTTCACCGGTACCAGGAAGCCTGATGCCGTTTACCGTTCACACAATGCCACCATATCTTACAGGGAGGTTTTTTCATGGAAAACTACAGAAAGTATCTCAATGTCAATCCTGAGGTTCAGAAGGCGCTGGATGAAGGCCGGCCCGTGGTGGCGCTGGAGTCCACCATCATCTCCCACGGCATGCCGTATCCGCGGAATGTGGAAACCGCCCTTCGGGTGGAGGAGATCATCCGGGAGCACGGCGCCGTGCCCGCCACCATTGCCATTATCCGCGGAAAAATGACCGTGGGCTGCTCGCATGAGGAAATCGAATACCTGGGCAAGCGCGGGCTGCAGGTGCCCAAGGCTTCCCGCCGGGATCTTCCCGTGCTCCTGGCACGCGGGGAAGACGGAGCCACCACCGTCACCACCACCATGATTGCCGCCTCCCTGGCCGGTATCCACATCTTTGCCACCGGCGGCATCGGCGGCGTACACCGCGGGGCCGAGACCACCATGGACATTTCCGCTGACCTTGAGGAGCTGGCCATGACCGATGTCATGGTGATCTGCGCCGGATGCAAGTCCATCCTGGACATCGGCCTGACGCTGGAGTACCTGGAGACCAAGGGTGTCCCGGTGCTCGGGTACCAGACGGAGGAAATGCCGGCGTTCTATACCACGCATTCCGGATTCCGGGTGGATTACCGCATCGATTCCGCCGAGGAAGCGGCCAGGGTGCTCCGCACCAAGCTGGACTGCGGGCTCAGGGGCGGCATCCTGCTCACCAATCCGATCCCCGCCCAGTACGCCATGGACCTGGACTACATCAACGCCAATATCTCTGCCGCACTGAAGGAATGCGACGAGAAAGGCATTCACGGCAAGGCCATCACGCCTTTCCTGCTGGACCGCATCCAGCAGCTGACAGGCGGAAAGAGTCTGGATGCAAACATCCAGCTTGTATACAACAATGCTGCCCTGGGCGCTGAAGTCGCCAAGGCCCTGTGCAGCTGACACGACATGGAAAGGGTGCCCGTATGAAATCACTGGAACTGAACACATTCCTTGAGTACCGTTATCTGTCCTCGCCTGAGTTCGCCCCCGGCGGACAGCGCGCTGCCTTCGTGGTCCAGAAAGCGGAAGAAGAGAGCAACAGCTATTCCGCCCGCCTGTATCTGTATGACGGCACGGTGCGCCAGCTGACGGACCTGGGCAGGGAGAGCTCCTTCACCTGGCTGGATGATCAGCGTCTGATCTTTCCCGCCCAGCGCAGCGAGCATGAGAAGAAACTGCAGGAAGCCGGCGTTGCCTTTACTTCCTACTACTGCCTGGACCTGCGCGGCGGCGAGGCACTTCCCTTCATGACCCTGCCCTTCCAGGCCCTGGATCTTCAGGTGATCGATCCGGAGCATTTCATGGTGATCGGTGCTTTCCACAAGGATATGCCGGATGCGTACACGCTTTCCGAGGATGACCGGAAAAAGCTGGCCGAGGACCGGAAAAAGGACACCGACTATGAAGTGTTCGACGAACTCCCCTTCTGGGGAAACGGCCGCGGCGTCACCAACGGCCGGCGCACGTCCCTGTTCCATGTCTCCCTGAATCCGTTCCGCATTGAGCGCCTCACTTCACCGGAAGAGCGCGTTTCCGATATGACCGTTCTCGGGTCGGACGTCTATTACACAGTCTCCCCCTGTCAGGCCAGGCGCAGCCTGCGCGGCCTGGAAATCCGGGTCTGGAACTGTGAATCCTGCTCCGGGCGCACGGTACTCAGGCATCCGGATTTCCTCGGCGGCAGTCTGGTCAAAGTGGGCAGTCAGGTCTGGGTACTTGCCTCCGACGGCAGCCGCTACGGACTCAATGAAAACGATTCCGTCTACCGTCTGGACGCAGAACACGGCAGGCTTGAACTCATCCGCCGCGAAGAATACGACATGTATTCTTCCGTAGGCAGCGACTGCCGGCTCGGCGGCGGACATCAGATGCAGGAGCGCTGCGGCTGCCTCTACCATATCACCACCCGGGAAGGCAGCAGCCATGTCTTCAGGCTCAGCCCTGACGGTGCAAGCGAGCCTGTCATGGAACTGGACGGAAGCGTGGATGCCATCACCGTCAGTGATCACGCGCCGTGCATGCTCCTGGTGGGCATGCTGGACATGCATCTGCAGGAACTGTACAGCTGGGATCTGGAAAGCGGAAAGCTCACTCAGCTGACGCATTTCAATGATGCCGTACTTCAGGATGTCTATGTGGCTCAGCCCCGGTCCATGACCATTCAGAGCCAGGGCGAAACCATTGAGGGCTGGGTGCTTCTGCCCCAGGACTTTGATCCTTCCCGGACCTATCCGGCCGTGCTGGATATCCATGGCGGACCGAAAACCGTGTACGGACCGGTGTTCTATCACGAGATGCAGCTCTGGGCCAGCAGGGGCTATATTGTCTTCTTCTGCAACCCGAAGGGCTCTGACGGCCGTGACAACGCCTTCGCGGACATCCGCGGCATGTACGGCACGGTAGACTATGACAATATCATGGACTTCACCGACGCAGTCCTGGCGGCATACCCGCAGATCGACCCGCAGCGCGTATGCGTTACCGGCGGCAGCTACGGCGGGTTCATGACCAACTGGATCATCGGACACACCCAGCGCTTCTGCTGTGCCGCCTCCCAGCGTTCCATCTCCAACTGGCTGTCCTTCTGGGGCATTTCGGATATCGGCTTCTATTTCGCCGAGGACCAGAATGCCGCAAACCTGTACACCAGCCCGGAAAAGCTCTGGGATCATTCCCCGCTGAAGTATGTACGCAACGCGCGCACGCCCACACTCTTCATCCACTCCGATGAGGACTACCGCTGTCCCGAGGCGGAAGGCATTCAGATGTATGCCTCCCTGGTGGACCTGGGCGTTCCCGCACGGCTGTGCCTGTTCCACGGTGAAAACCATGAGCTCTCGCGCTCCGGAAAGCCGCTGCACCGGGTCCGCCGGCTCCAGGAAATCACTGACTGGTTCGAACAGTACGCAAAAACAGACCGGTCCTGATCGGATTTCGGTCTGCATCTAATTACGTATGCACGCTCCGCCCTCTGAGGGCGGGGCTTTTTACATGCCTGCCATGCGCTCCGGAGTCAGCGACTCCAGCACGGCCACGGCCAGGTCCTCTGCATGCTCAAAATCTCTGAGCGAGGCAATCCCGTAAGCAGAATGAATATAGCGCACGGGCAGCCCGATCACAATACAGGGCACGCCCTGTCCGGACAGATGAATGGAGGATCCGTTCGTGCTTCCGCCGGTGCGCACAGCCTCCTGCACCGGGATGCCGCGCTCCGCGGCAAGGTCCAGGGCCAGGCGCTGAAAGCGCGGGTGCGTGATCATACGCGCATCCAGATGCCGGAGCATGGGTCCGCGGTGCACGCCGGTCTGGCTGAGCCAGGGCTCCATGACCGTATCGTCTGCTGGACTGCCCTCAAAAACAATGGCCATGTCCGGTTTCACCGTGTTCGCCGTGACCACGGCGCCGCGGCAGCCCATTTCCTCCTGGCACGCCATGGCTCCCACCACGCGCACCGGCAGGTCTGTTCTGCCCTGAAGACGATGCAGCACTGCCTGGATCATGGCGCAGCCCAGACGGTTGTCCATGGCCTTGGCAAAGATCAGGTCGTGTTCTTCATCATAGGTGAAATCCGCATCCGGGACCACGGGCGATCCGATCCCGACCCCGAACCCGTTCACGGCTTCCTCCGGAGAAGCCGCGCCGATATCAATGGACATTTCATCGATCTCCGGCATCCGGTTCTTTTCCGCCGCTGTCATGAAATGCGGCGGCTTGGCGGCCACAATGCCGGGAATCCAGCGGCCGCTGCGGCTGCGGACCCACACCTTGTGCGCGGGTATATTGCTGTTCACCCATCCGCCAAGGGGCACAAACTTCAGCGTGCCGTTGGGGCGCACGGCCTGTACCATGAACCCCACTTCATCTGAGTGCGCATCCAGCATGACCACGGGCTTGTCCACATCTGTCTCCGGAAAGCGGAAATACATATTCCGCATCCGGTCTTCCCGGATTTCCACGCCTTCCGGTGCATAGCGCCGCGCCACCTCAAGCACCTCGTCCTCAAACCCGGACGGGCCCTTGGCAAGCGTAAAATCACGGATCATGGATATTCTGTCCATAATGCTCTCCCTTTCAGTCCATATTCCGGACGGTATGCCGGATCAGTCCGGAGAAATCGCGCTTCACCCGGTCTGCTGTTTCCATTACTTCCTCATGATTCAGGGGCTGATCCAGTATGCCCGCCGCCATGTTGGTCAGGCAGCTGACAGCGAGCACGCGCATGCCGCAGTGCACGGCCACGAGAATTTCCGGCACCGTGGACATGCCCACCGCGTCCGCGCCCATGGTGCGCGCCATGCGGATCTCCGCCGGTGTCTCATAGCTCGGCCCCAGGAACCACATGTACACGCCTTCCCGCACTTTGAGCCCGAGCTTTTCCGCTTCCCCGAGACAGAGCTTTCTCAGTTCCGGGGAAAGCGCCGAGGACATGTCAGGGAATCTCGGTCCGTCCATGTCCAGGTTTGGTCCTGTCAGCGGGCTTCTGCCCGCAAAATTGATGAAATCACTCATGACCATGAGGTCCCCGGGCTTCCACTGCGTGTTCACGCAGCCCGCGGCATTGGTGAGGATCAGGTTCCGCACGCCCAGACGCTTCATGATCCGCACATACATGGTCACCTTTTTCAGGTCGTCCTGCTCATAGGCATGCACCCGGCCCTGAAGCAGGTAGACATTCCTGCCTTCCAGACGGCCGTGCCACCACTTGCCCGCGTGCCCCGGCACCGTGCTCACGGGGTATCCCGGGATTTCCGAGGTGTCCATGCACCGGGCGTCCTCCAGCTCCTGCGCGAACCCGCCCAGGCCGCTTCCCAGCACAAGCGCGGTATCCGCATCACCGAGCTTCCGGCGGACCAGGTCCGCCGCATCATCCAGCATACGGACCATGCTTTCCATGTCTGTCACGCCCCTTCACCTCCCAGGATCTCCGCAATCTCCCTGCCCACAAACACGCCGCTGGCAGAGGCATGCGACAGGGAATGGGTCACGCCGCTTCCGTCACCGATCACGTACAGTCCCGGATAACTGGTCTGCAGATGGCTGTCCAGAGCCACTTCCATGTTGTAGAATTTCACTTCCACGCCATAGAGCAGGGTGTCATCATTGGCGGTTCCGGGGGCAATCTTGTCCAGCGCATAGATCATCTCCGTGATCCCGTCCAGAATCCGCTTGGGCAGCACCAGGCTCAGATCCCCGGGCGTCGCCGCAAGCGTCGGGCGCGTGGTGCATTCCTCAATCCGCTTCGGCGTGGAGCGTCTTCCGCGCTCCAGGTCCCCGAAGCGCTGAACAATGGCACCGCCGCCCAGCATGTTGGACAGACGCACAATGCTCTCGCCGTAGCCGTTGGAATCGCGGAAGGGTTCCGAGAAGTGCTTCGATACCAGAAGCGCAAAATTCGTATTGTCGGTTTTCCGGCTTTCATCCTCAAAGCTGTGCCCGTTCACGGTCACAATTCCGTTCGTGTTTTCATTGACCACAATGCCGCGCGGATTCATGCAGAACGTGCGCACATTGTCCTCATACTTGTGGGTCCTGTAGACAATCTTGCTCTCATAAAGCTCGTCTGTGATATGGGAAAAGATCACCGCGGGCAGCTCCACTCGCACGCCAAGGTCCACCCGGTTGGAGCGGGTGGCAATCTTCATTTCCCGGCAAACTGTTTCCATCCACTTGCTTCCGCTCCGGCCCACGGAGACCACGCAGTAGCGGCATTCAAAGGTATCCCCAGCGGTGTGCACCAGGTAATGTCCGTTTTCCAGATGCTCGATATGCTCCGCACGGGTTCTGAATCGGAACTCAGCCCGGTCCTTAAGTTCAGCATACAGGTGTTCCAGCACCACATAATTGATATCCGTGCCCAGATGCCGCACCGATGCATCCAGCAGCGTCAGCTGATTCTGCATGCACAGTTTCTTGAACCGGGTGCCCGCTGTGGAATACAGCGCCGTTTCGCCGCCGCCATGACTGACATTGATGGCGTCCACATAGTGCATGAGCTCAAGGGCTTTTTCCCGGCCGATATACTCATGCAGCGTGCCGCCGAAATCATTGGTGATATTGTACTTGCCGTCAGAAAAGGCTCCGGCTCCGCCAAAGCCGTTCATAATGGCGCAGGTCCTGCATCGCACGCAGGATTTCACAGTTTTCCCGTCAATCGGACAGTGACGCCGGTCCAGAGGCTCGCCCTCCTCCAGCACCAGGACGCGCAGGTGCGGCAAGAGATGGGTCAGTTCCCACGCTGAAAAAATGCCGCCCGGTCCTGCGCCGATGATTACCACATCATAGATCATTTTCTGTTCCTCCCGGCATCCGGAAGCAGCCGGATGCCTGTTCATTATACTTGTTTTTTCTGCCGAAAGATACCGTTTCCGCCCTGCAGGAACAGGCTGGCCTGTCTCCATCGGTCCCCTGATTGACCCCGCCCCCCGAGTCTGGTAGAATGGTCCACGATGAAAAATCCCGTTTATACCTTTCCCATACGCCTTCCGGCGTGCGCTGCCTGTCACGGCAGTCCCCGCCGGTCACATAATGCTATGCAAGGAGGATCTAATCATGCTGATCGTCACCACAGAAACCATCCCCGGAAAGGACCTGGAAGTCCTTGGCCTGGTCAAGGGCAGTACCGTGCAGACCGTCAACGCGTTCCGGGATATCGGGGCCGGACTCAAGAACCTTGTGGGCGGAGAGCTCAAGAAATACAATGAAATGATGGAATCTGCCCGCAAGATTGCCAGCGACCGGATGACCGAGGAAGCCAGACAGCTCGGTGCCGACGCCGTGGTCGGCGCGCGCATTGCCTCGTCGAGCATCATGCAGAGCGCAGCCGAAGTCATTGTCTACGGCACCGCCGTGCGCTTCCGCTGAGACCGGCTTTCCCGCGGAGTCCCTGTCCAGGGACCCCGCTTTTTTCATGCACGTGTTTCCTTACAGTATCAGGCGCTGGTATCCGCTGTGCAGCTCCATGGTTTTTCCGTCCGCGCAGCAGAACGTCCCGCTCATGCCCTCGGGAAGTGTCAGATCATACCGGCCAGGCGCATAGTCAAACCGGACCATGCCTCTGGGTGTGGCAGCGCAGCCGGAAAGGTCCGGGAGTCCCAGCATGTGCGGATGCACCCGGATGCGTTCCCAGCCGATGCCCTCCGGACCTATGCCGGCCATGCAGCGCATCATTTCCAGCATGGGCTGGGCACTCCAGGCGTGGTTTTCACTGCGCGGCATATGCGGGGTCTCCGGACAGGTCCGGCAATCCAGCGCGAACAGGTCCGTCCAGCTGCGCAGCGCATCAGCGGCATGCGCGTACATGCCTGCTTTTTCCAGTGCCCGGAACCACTCATGGGATGTGGAAAACGTGACATGCAGTACGTCCGGCTGCTCCATAGCCGCCTTCAGGCACCGGCCGTCCCCGATTCCGCACAGCACTGCCCATGCCTGGGCATGCTGGGTGAACTGCGCAAACTCCGGACCCTCGCGGTACATGCCGCGCTCCCCGTCCCAGCACAGCGCCTGGACAGCACTGCATACCGCATCCGCCCGTGTCTCATATTCTTCCGCCATGGCGGCCCGTCCGGAATATGTGCAGATCCTGGCCGCGCATTTCAGGGCATAGGCATACATGAGGGAAATAATGGTGCTCTCGCCCTTTTGCAGGGCCGCAGGCATTCCATTCAGGCGTGCCCAGTCGTCCTGCCAGTCCACGAACGCCCAGAATCCCGGATGTCCCATAAGGCCGCGCTCCGTCACGTTCGCGGCGTATGTTTCCAGGATCCGGTCGCAGTCCGCGCGGTAGCGGAGCAGTACATCCATGTCCCCGGTCTGCTCATAGTACTCCCGGATCATGAATATGTAGTGCAGCGAAAATGTGGAAATGATCTGCAGGTAGGCAGACGGATACCGGCCCGGCAGAAGTCCGCAGGGCAGCAGGCTCCGGTGGAAGTCTTCCAGTGCCTTGCGCGCCAGATGCACATCCCGGCTGATGCTGAAATGGAACAGCATCTGAAGCCGGGTGTCCATGATGTACTGCAGTTGTTCATAGTACGGACAGTCCATATAGCTTTCCAGCATGCAGTTCTGCAGCGTTTCGGCACACATGCGCCAGAGCTGTCCGACCCAGGGCACAGAGGAGGTGATCCGGCTTTCCTCTTCCAGCGGATAGCCTGTCCGCCGGTACTCGGGGAGCATGACTTCCGCGCCTGCATTCTCCGTCCTCACGCGCAGTCTCAGGAAACGGAACGTGCGCACATAGAACGGCTCATAGCAGTTTTCCCCGTCCCTGAGCCTCACGCGGTCCGCGATCCCGCTGATCACGCCGCGCTCCCAGTCATCCCGCTTCAGGTCTTCGCCTTCACGCACGAACTTCTCGAAATACGTGATCTCCATTTCCGCACCGTCGCCGCCCCGGACGCGGAATACCGGACGCGTCATTTTCACAAGTCCCGCGTCCAGCACGGTTTCCCATTCCGTGTGCGGTTCCACCCTGACAGCGCCCTTTTCCAGGATTCCGGTCCGTGTGCCTGCCTCGCGCTCGAAAGCTTCCGGGCGCTCAAAAAGCAGCGGGATCGGCCGGGGTTCCAGCGGAAAGCGCCGGATCAGGCCCACTGAGTCAAACGCCGCCTGGGACTCCACAGGCTCCAGGATCTCCGCCTTCATCCATGCCGCACAGCTGTCCGTCTTCCAGTCGCCCGGCATGCTCCCCAGATCCACATCCTCGCAGAACGCGCCAAGGGACTCAATGCGCGGGTCTGTCCGCAGATGTGTCCAGTGATCCGGCATGACACGCCAGTCCGCGCATCCGGTGGAAAGCTCCGTTTCTCCGGCGCGGCCGGAGAGCGCAAACCTGTGCCGGTGATCCGGCGGCATGATCCGCACAATGGTGGTATTCTGCCGCCGCTCGTCCAGCGCGCCTTCGGGATCCAGGCTGACCACCTGCACCGCCAGACTGTTCATGCCCCTGTGCAGAAACGCTGTCAGGTCCCGGGTATCATAGTACCAGACATGCCGGTCCCCGGCACACGGACCCGAGCCCACGGCCTGTCCGTTCACCCAGAGCCTGCAGCGTGCCGAAGCCGTGATGTCGCATACCGCCGGCGACGATCCGTCATAGGCAAAGTCCAGCCTGAAGCAGGCAAAATCCCCTGCTTTCTCCACATTTCCGAGCCCGATCCATGCACAGTCGCGCACCCTGCAATCCCCCGCTTTCTTTTTTGTGCTTATCCTGCAGAAGTATACCATATCCGCGTATCCAAATCATCCTCGCGCCCCGTTCTCCTGCAGCCACCCATTTACGTCCCGCCCGGATCGCTGTATCATGAACCCATTCCTCCAGGAAAGGAGACCTGCCTCATGCCTGATACGGCCGCATCTTCGTCTGCCGCAATCTATATCATCCGTCACGGCCAGACTGCGCTGAACCGCCAGGGCGTTCTCCAGGGCCGCAGCGACCATCCCCTGAATTCCGCCGGTGAAGACCAGGCACGGAAAGCCGCAGCGCTGTTCCGGCGCCTTCATGGCACGTTTGACCACGCGTTCACAAGCCCGCTGCGCCGGGCCGTGCAGACCGCCGGCATCATCGCGCCTTATCTTGCGGCAGAGGAAGACAGCCGGCTTCTGGAAATGGACTACGGGCCCTATGAGGGCGCCGATCTCGCCCATCCGTCTCCGGAGCTTGCCGCCTTTTTCCGCGATTTTGCGCACACACCTGCGCCTCATGGCATGGAATCCCTGGAGAGCGTGGTCCGCCGTTCCGGTGCCTTTATGGAAGATATCCGGCATCTCTCCGGGAATATCCTGATTTCCACGCATGCCATATCCATGAAAGGCATTCTGGAATACCTGACTCCGGACGCACACGGCGCTTTCTGGTCCCGGTACATCGGGAACTGCGCGGTCTATGTCTGCCGCCTGGAAAACAGCCGGTTTTCGGTACCGGAACCCGTGCCCGATGAACCCTGAGCCAGATGCATGCCGCTCCATGGATTGCTCCTTGTTCACCGGCCCTGGGACATGCTACAATAACCCCGGACAACTTAACGTAAAGCAACATCCGCACGGATTGCGGAAAGGAGGAACTTCCCATGTCCTGTACAACCGTACTGGTAGGCAAGCATGCCACCAATGATCTTTCCACCATGATCGCCCGGACCGATGACGGCTCCTTTGACGTCAAGAAGCTCATCGTGGTGGAGCCCAAGGATCAGCCCAGAAAATACAAGAGCGTTCTCTCCCATGTGGAGATCGAGCTGCCGGACAATCCCATGCGTTATACCGCCTGCCCCAATGTGGACAGAAAGGACGGCACCTGGGCCGCTACCGGCATCAATGCAGCCCAGGTGGGCATGACCGCTACGGAAACCATCACGTCCAACCCCCGCGTGCTTTCCGCGGACCCGCTGGTGGAATACAAAAAAGCCGCCCGCGGTGAAAAGGAAGTCATCGGCGGCATCGGCGAGGAAGACATTGTGGTGCTGGTGCTTCCCTATATCCACACCGCACGGGAAGGCGTCATGCGCCTTGCCGGACTCCTGGAAACCTACGGCACCTATGAGTCCAACGGCATCGCCTTCAATGATGAAAACGAAGTCTGGTGGATGGAAACCATTGGCGGGCATCACTGGATGGCACGCCGCGTTCCTGATGACTGCTGCATCATTGCCCCGAACCAGTTCGGCATGGACAGGTTTGACCTGGAGGACGCCTTCGGGAAGCAGGAAGCGCATCTGTGCTCCGCTGATCTCAGGGAATTCATCCGCGACAATCACCTGGACCTGAACCAGGACGGGCGCTTCAATCCCCGGGATATTTTCGGTTCCCACAATGACATGGATCATATCTACAACACGCCCAGAGCCTGGTTCATGGGGCGGTATCTGACCCCGACCAGCCATCGCTGGGATGGGCCGGACGCAGAGTTCACGCCGGAATGCGACCGCATCCCATGGGCCCTTGTGCCCGAGCGGAAGCTGGCCGTGGAAGACGTGCATTATCTCCTTTCCGGACATTTCCAGGGCACGCCCTACAATCCCTATACCTCCCAGGACACCGGCAAGCGTGGCATGTACCGTTCCATCGGCATCAACCGCACCGGCGTCACTTCCATCTGTCAGATCCGCAGCGATGTACCGGAAGCCATCCGCGGCGTGGAATGGGTCTGCTTCGGCTCCACCGCCTTCAGTGCCATGCTGCCCGTCTATCCCAATGTGCCTTCCATGCCGGCCTATCTGAGCCGGGTGAGCGTGGATGTGTCCACGGAAAACTTCTACTGGGCCAGCCGCATCATTGACACGCTTGCCGATCACGACTATGCCAGCTGCATCCAGCTGATCAACCGCTACCGCAACGCCATGTTTGTGGGCGGCAGGAAGCTGATCCGGGAATACGACGCACGCTTCCGTGAGCAGCAGGATCCCGATCTTCTCAAAAAAGCCAATGAGGAACTATGCGCCATGGCTCGCCGGGAGACCACATCCGTACTGAACAAGCTGGTGCTGGAATCCAGCCGGCACATGAAGAACGGCTACAATCTGGCAGACAACTGAGCCAGGGAAAGGCAGAACGCATGATTATTCTGGATCTCACCGTTCATGTCACCGGTGTGCAGGAAGTCCGGTCTCCGTCAGGCACTGCCCGCATGATCCTGTTTGACGGGCACTGCAGCGGCGATTATTTTCAGGGCGAAATCGAACCCGGCGGCGTGGACACGCAGTATCTGGCGCCTGACGGACAGGGTACGCTCTCAGCGCGCTATATGCTCTCCGGCACGGACTGCGAAGGAAAACCCGCACGGATTTTCATCGAGAACAATGCACGCATGGGCGAAGAAACGCATCCCACCATCAGAACTGACAGTGCCTGCCTCGCCTTTCTTGAAAGCGCGCAACTGGTCGGGCATATCCACCCCATGAAAGACCATCTGCGGATCACCATTGAGACCGCAGATGACCCATCCTGATCATGTGACATACGAATTCCTCAGAGCGGATGAAGCCATGCCTGCGCTTCATCCGTTTTCTGTGTGCCTTCCAGCCCGGAGCGGTTGCCCAAAAGATCGGTTTATGATATGCTCATCCGGAAGTTTTCATATGCCAAATATACGCTCCACCCCTCACCGGGCGGAGCCATACGACAGGAGGGTTCTGCATGCAGCAGCGCTGGCCTCTGGATATCTCTGTCTCGTTTGACCCTTACTTTGGTGAGCCGTCCCGCGACGGCGAGCAGGGTGCGGAAATCCTGCCCGACGGCCGCGTATTTTTCCGGATTCCCGCGCCACAGGCACAGGAAGTGACCATTGACCGGTTCGGCACGCTTTATCCGCTCACCCGCAATGCGGACGGCGTCTGGGAAGCCACGCTGGACCTCGGCCGCGGCTTCATCTATTTCTTCCTGAAAATCGACGGCGCCGATGTGCTCTGTCCTTACCTGCCCATCGGATACGGGTGCTGCCGGCCCATGAACTTTGTGGATGTGCCGGAGGAAGACATGAAGGGCTGGGATGATCTGGAAAATATTCCGCACGGTGCCGTTACCCGGCATTATGTGCCCTCGTCGGTCACGGGAAAGCACGAGATCTGCCTGGTCTATACCCCGCCCGCCTTTGACCCCGCCCGTACATATCCAGTGCTCTACCTGCAGCACGGGTATGGGGAAAATGAAACCGGCTGGGTTTACCAGGGGCATGTCGGCCGGATTGCCGACCGCCTGCTCGCCGACGGTCAGATGCAGGAAATGCTCATTGTCATGGGCAACGGCATGACCCGCATGCCGGGCTGCGAAGACCGGACACTGTTCCCGCAGGTGCTTCTGCGCGATCTGATGCCTTTTGTGGAATCCCGCTATCCCGTCATACAAGACAAGTGGCACAGGGCCATGGCCGGGCTCAGCATGGGCAGCTATCAGACAAGCATGACCACTCTGAGCCACCCGGATCTGTTCGGGTATGCCGGGCTGTTCAGCGGTTTTCTGCGCTCGCCCTTCCCCTCGGACCAGGCTGAGCCGCACCTGGAGATCCTGGATCATCCCGACCGCTTCAACGCAGCGTTCCGCGTGTTCTACCGGGCCATGGGAACCGGAGACCAGTTCTGGGACAGCTTTGACCGTGACGATCATTTTCTCGAGGGCCGTCAGCTGAACATCCGGCGCGACACCTTCCCCGGCGGTCATGACTGGACTGTCTGGAGACGCTGCATTCACGCTTTCCTGCCGCTTCTTTTCAGGGACTGACCCCTGATTCCGTTTCTTCGGGAAATTCTGACAACCGGAGTGTATATGCTGGATCTCATCATAAATGCTGCTATTTTCGGCATCACGTTTCTGCTGGTGGTGCGGCTTTTCCGCGCAGACGGCACGTGGAGCATAAAGCATCTGCGCAGGGCGCTTAAGTTCTTCACCGTGCTGAGCAATATCTTCTGTGCCGCAGCTGCTCTGCTGATGTGCCTGTTTCCCCGGAGTCATACCGTCTGGGTGCTCAAGTATGTGGGCACCGCTGCGGTCATGGTCACCATGCTGACTGTATTCCTGTTTCTGGCACCCAGTCTCGGAAAGGGCGGACTTGCCCAGCTGCTGCAGGGGTCCGATCTGTTCATGCATCTCCTCACCCCGCTGATGGCGCTTTTCTCCTTCTGCGTTCTGGAAAGGCGGGGGCTGGACTTCGGCACAGCGCTGCTCGGCATCCTTTCCGTTGCGCTCTACGGCCCCTGGTATCTCTACCGCATCCGCTTTGTCCCCGAGGACAGACGCATGGAGGATTTCTATGGGTTCAACAGAAACGGAAACTGGGCCGTTTCCTTTGCTGCCATGCTGGCCGGAACCTTCCTTCTGTGCATGGGACTCATGGCCCTGCAGAATCTCTGAAAGCAGAAGAAAAGCCTGCTGTGCGCAGGCCGTAAAGATCGCGGAAGCTGCCAAACACAGCAGCTTCCGTGTTTTCATGTATGCAGCGTGAAGGAGAGCATGGACGTGAACCCGCCTCCGTGATAGGTAAAGTAGAGCGCATGCACGCCGTCCGGGATGCTCAGATCCGCGCTGTATTCCTTCCATACTGTGCTGTGTTCCAGCGGAATCTTCGCAAGCTCCGGCCCATCCCAGGCCGTTCTGACCGACAGGTATCCCCACGCATATCCCCGCATCCGCACGGTAATGCGCCTGAGGCCTTCAAAACGGAAATACTTGAACCCGCAGGTGGCCGTGTCCGTGAGATTCATGATATAGCCGGGTTCTTCATCCCCGTCGCGTCCATCCTGCGTGATGCGCGGGAACTTGCCGTCCAGCCAGTAGCCGTTCCCGCCCGCATTTCCGGTATACATGCACGGCGTGGATGTGAACAGATTGCAGGCAATATAGGCGGGATAGGTGCCCCTTCCCTCCAGGGGGCCACCGTTGAGACCGCACGAGGTCATTTCCACCTGCGGAATACTGCCGTCTGGCAGGATGCGGATTTTCTCGGCAAGGCCCTGACGGCTGAAATTGGTGCCGTCCGTGTGCCGGTGATAGAAAATATAGTATTCCTCCCCGATCCTCACCAGGCCGCCGTGATTGTTTCCGCCATAGTAGGCGGGCATATCCGCCGGCTTATAGGTCGAAATGTGTGCGTCACAGTTGCTCACGATCACCCCGCCGAAGCGGAATCCGGAAACAGGCGACTGACTGACGGCATAGCACAGTTCATGAAAAACCGTGGAAGAGTACACAAAATAATAAGTATCGCCGAACTTCCGGATGGAAGGCGCCTCAAAGAATTCATGTCCTTCATATTCCGTGCCATGGGCATAGGGCGTGCTTGGCATAATGAACACCGGCGCGTGCCTGACCGTCAGCATATCCGGCTCAAGCACCGTCACCATGGGACCATGGCGCTTTGTGTCCATGGGCAGGCAGAAGCCTGTATACAGGTACGTGACATCGCCTTCCGTCAGCACGCCGGGGTCAAACTGCGGCTCATCACCGGCGCCCTCCCCCAGACGGGTGCCGTCCGGATAATGCACATAGCCCAGAAACGCATAGCGTCCCGCCGGCTCATCGCAGACAGCCACGGATACATAATTGACCTTGTCAAGGACATAGTACAGATAATACCGTCCATCCGGCCCCCTGGTCACGTCCGGCGCGTACAGGCACGCCTCCCCGCCCGCATTGGCCGGATCATCGCACCTGCCGTAAATGACGCCCTCATATCGCCAGTCCGCCAGGTTATCCACCGGCGCGGACCAGCACACATAGTCATTCAGGCAGTAGCCGACGCCGCGGAATTTATCGTGGGATCCGTATACATAGACCCGGTCGCCGAATACGTGCGGTTCCCCGTCCGGCGTGTATTCCCAGCTGGGAAGATATGGATTGAAAGCCTGCATCATGATCATCCTTTCCACTGTTTTCAGACGGCATCAGCCCGTCAGTAAATGCGGTATACGCCTGCAAGCATCATCAGGCTGAAAAAATACAGACAGTTGTCATAATAGCGCCGCCTGCCCCTGCGCAGGGGTGTTGCCCAGAATCTGCGCAGCCATTCCTCCGCCGCAGGCCCGTCGGTCACAATGGACGCGGCCGCCAGTACAGAGGTCATGGCCACCGGATGCATGGCAGGCGTGTCCGTGGGCGTTCCGTCGAGCTGATACGCCATGAAGTCTTCTTCGGGTATGTTCCGGAAAAAGGCCTGCAGATGCTCCGCGATCCCGGCAAGATCCTCCCTGCGTCCGTTCCACAGCGCATCCAGCGCAATGTTCATGACCACCCGGTACGCATCGGAGTAATAGCTGAACGGCTTGCGGAACATGTGCCGCGGCGTGCCGTCGTACTCCGCATACTCAGGGCTCATGCCGGTAACGGGATGCGCGCTCTTCACCAGGTAATCCCGGCTGGCATCCGATGCCGCTTTCCAGAACGCCTGGTCCTCCGCGTCCGCACGCCGGGCAAAAACCTCATAGAAGTGCGGCAGATGATAACTCGGGTCCGAGTAATCCGCTTCCGGAACAAAACGGATCAGATGATTCTCCGGATCCCACATGGCTCTGCCGTTCTCCGCCAGCTCTTCCTGGTGAACGCAGTGGCGGAGAATGTCCCTTGCCATGGCCTCATAATTGAAGATTCCTTCCCCGTTTCCCCAGCGCGCGCCTGCCATAAGCAGGGCCATGGCAAAATACTCCTCGCCGTCCGGGGCAGGTCCTTCCGCATTGTGCGCGCCTTCCAGATTGACAGACCACGCAAAATACCCGGCATACATGCCTTTGGTCTGATACATGTACCGCATGGAAAACTGCCAGAGCCGGTCAAACAGGTCCTTCCGGTCCATCTGCACGCTCATCATCATGCCGTAGCTCATGCCCTCTGTGCGCGCATCCACGTTTCCCGTGTCCACCATGCATGCGCTGTCCGCATCCACTTCATGAAAGAAGTTTTCCTCCGGATCAAAGAATATTGTCTGAAAGCAGTCTTCTATCCGCTTCATGACCTCTTCTTCACCGATCCCGATACGCGCAAACTGATTGGGGTATTCCCTCTGCATATGATTTCATCCCCCGCTTCTGTATTTGTATCGTTCTGCTGCTGAAGCCATTGTCATACTTTCCCCTGCAAAAGTAAAGAGCACACCGCGCGCTCCGCACCAAATGCCCTGTCCTGCCTTCATGCAGCCTTCGGCTCTGCATCACTTCTCCCGTCCGCAGCCTGCGTCTTTGTGCATGAAACGCTCTGCAGATGCATAATCTGTATGCTCATCTTTTGCTTTTTCTGCGCATCTTTCTGCTTTTTCTGATGAAAGCGTCTCATTCTGTGCTATAATCCTGTATTGTATGCACTATATTCCTCATATTTATTCAAGCGAAGGAGGACACCCCATGAAACGTCTGCTTTGCCTTCTCCTGACCGCAGCCATGCTGTCCGGTCTGATCCCGGCTTTTGCGGAAACCCAGGAGACCCAGCCGGTTCCGCTCCCCGCCGTGGGCGATGTGGTGGAAGGCTTTGAAGTCAAGGAAATCCGGGATTTCCCGCTGGTCGGCGGAACCGCCGTGCTCTTTGAGCATCAGAAGACCGGTGCGGGACTTACCTACATTGCAAATGAAGACACCAACCGTGTTTTCACGCTTGCATTCCTCACCCGGCCCATTGACAACACCGGTCTTCCGCACGTCTTTGAGCACTCCACCCTGGACGGGTCCGACAAATGGCCGTCCAAGGCACTGTGGTTCAATGTCACCTATCAGACCTACAATACCTACATGAACGCGAGCACAGGCTCTCACATGACCTACTATCCTGTGGCCTCGCTCTCCGAAGCCCAGCTCCTGAAGTATACCGACTACTATACTGACGCCTGCCTCCATCCCATGGTACTGACCGACGAAAGCATTTACCGCGAGGAAGCCTGGCGCTACCGCATGGCTTCCATGGAAGATGACCTCACCATCGAGGGCACCGTCTATTCCGAAATGCTCGGCGCAAACACTCTTGCCCGTGCCGCATCGTTCAATGCCAACAAAACCGCTTTCCCCGGATCCGTTGTCGGTCTGGACCAGGGCGGTCTGCCGGAGGCCATTCCGGACATGACCTGGGAAAGCCTGAAGAACTACCATGCCCTGTATTACCACCCTTCCAACTGCATGGCCTATCTCTATGGACAGCTGAATGACTACACAGCTTTCCTGAAAATCCTCAATGACGCTTTCTCGGACTATGACAAGCAGGAATTCGCCTTTGAGGACAAAGACTACACGCCTCTGACTGAGTCCGTGGAAGTCTCCTTTGCCTTCCCCACCGCAGCCGATTCGGATCCGAAGAATCAGAGCATGATCTACTACACCTTCCTCTGCCCCGGCCTGAAAGCTGATCTGGATGAGGAAATGGTACTCAACACTCTGACCGATGTGCTGGTGTCGCCCTCTTCCCCTCTGAGCCAGGCGCTGCGCAAGGTACTGCCTTCGGCTTCCTTCGCCACCTATATTTCCACTGATGCCCCTGATGACGCCATCGTGTTCATCGCGCAGAATGTGAACCCTGAGGACGCTGCCGTTTTCCGTTCCACAGTGGACAGCGTTCTTGCCGATATTGCTGCCGGCGGCTTTGATCAGGAAACCGTGGACAGCGTCATGGCCAGCCTTGCCATGGATATCAAAATGATTCCCGACGGCACTTCTGTCGGCGTGGATATCATTCCCAGCATCGCCTATTCCTATGCATCATGCGGCGATCCCTTCAACTATATGGACTATGTGGAATCCCTGATGCTCATGAGCAAGTGGAATCAGGAAGGCCTCTACCAGAAAGCCGTACAGGACTGGCTGTGTGCAGACGGCGTCGTCACCGCTCTGGTCACCACCTATCCCCAGCCCGGTCTGAAAGAGGAACAGGACGCAGCCACGGCTGAAAAGCTGGCCGCCCTGAAAGCCAGCATGTCCGAGGAAGAACTGCAGGCCATTATTGACGCCACCAACGCCGTGGAGCCCGAAGAGGATACCTCTGCCATGGTGGCCTCCCTGCAGGCTGTTACTGTGGAATCCCTGCCTGAGGAAGTCAGAACCTACAATATCTCCGACGAAACCGACGACAGTGGCGTCCGCCATATTGATGCCGCAGCCGGCGTCGAAGGCGTGGGCAAGGTTGCGCTCTTCCTGGATGCAAAGGGGCTGCCCCAGGATGCGCTCCATTATTTCAAGCTCTTTGCTGACCTTGTGGGCGAACTGGACACAGACAAGCACACCAAGGATGAGCTCGATATCCTGATTGCACGCTATCTGGACGATTTCGAAATCCGGCCTTCCATCCTGGAAAGCAAGGAGGAGGAATACACTTCCTGGCTCCGCCTCGGTTGGAATGCTCTGGATGAAGATCTTGCCGCCGGCTATGATCTCATTTCTGAGCTTGTCTGGGGCACACAGTTCGACAATGTGGAACGTCTGACCGAACAGATCGCAGCTGTAAAGACCATGCTGCGCTCCACCATCAACGGCAGTGCCCAGAGTGTCGTGATCTACCGCAGCCTTGGCGCCATGCTCCCGATTGACCGCTACTACAGCTACATGAACTACATCGAATACTATCAGTTCCTCGAGCAGGTGGAAGCGCAGCTTACAGAGAATCCCCAGGCGGTTATTGACCAGCTGAAGGCAGTACAGAGCTATTTCCATAACCGGACCGGTGCCATTGCCGCCTTCGCAGGCAGCGAGGACAGCATCGCGGTGAACCGTCCTCTGGCGGACACCTTCTTTGCCGGCCTCGATGCGCAGCCGATCACCCATGTCACCTATGACCTGCCCGCTCCCGCTGCACGTGAAGCGCTTATCATCGATTCCGCTGTGCAGTTCAACGGCCTGGTCTCCAGTTATGAGGGGCTTGGACTGGACGGTTTCGACGCTTCCCTGAACGCCATTTCCTCTCTGGTCAGTGACCAGTTCCTGATTCCCCTGCTCCGCGATCAGTACGGCGTGTACACGCCACTCGCCGGAGCCTTCATGGATGACGGCTTCTATCTCCTGACCTACCGCGACCCCAATATCCGTGAAACCTATCAGGTGTATGAATCCCTTGCCGACCGCATTGAAAACATGGAACTGGACCAGGATACGCTGAACGGATATATTCTCTCCACCTATTCCGGCCTGGCCAACAGCGCAGGCGAGCTGTCCGGTGCCGTAGACGCCATCGTGAATCTTCTCTCCGGCCGGCCTCAGGACATCAATCTTCAGTACATGCGTCAGCTCAAAGCTCTGACGCCCGATGGTGTCAAGCACGCCGCCGAGATATACCGCAAGCTTGCCGAATCCGGTATCCGCTGCACCGCAGGTTCTGCTGCGGCCATCAACGCCAATGCCGACCTGTATGATGCCATTCTGAATCCCTTCAACGCCAAGGATACCAGTCAGGTTTCCTTCGAAGACGTGACGGAAGACAGCGAGCATTACGCATCCGTGCGCTTCGCCTTTGAAAATGGTCTGATGGCTCCTGCCGGCGACACCGCCTTCGGCGTGGAAAATGATGCCACCGTCGGCGATCTCATGGGCGGCCTCTATACGCTTCTGGGCGGTGCTCCCAATGCGCAGGAGGAAGCACGTGCCTTCCTGGCAGGCTACGGTCTCGTGGACCCTGAGCTTGACCTGGCCACGCCCCTGAACGAACAGTTTGCTGTGGACCTGCTGCAGGGCGCGTTCGGACAGCCCGTCATCACCACGGAAACCCCGGATCTGGTCATGACCCGCGGCAGCCTTGCTGATCTCCTGCAGATGCTTGCATCCGCACTGACCCAGCAGCAGTAAAGCGCTAAGTGATCAGCCCCATGCCGCCCCGGCATGGGGCTTTCCTTTTTCTCCGCGGCCGCATTCAGGAAATGTCATGCATACGCCGCCCGGAAAATATGGTATAATTTCCCCGGAAAGATTTCCGTATATCCCGCCCTGACAGGCGTGGGAGGTGTTGTCATGCAAGAGAAGGAACATTCCCTTTCCAAATGGTTCGGTGAACGGAAAATTGTGCGTCTGATGCTGCTGGCAGCTCTGCTCGCCCTGGCTATCATTCATGTGGAATTCCTCCTTGGCACCGTCCAGTTTCTTATTCATGTGACCCAACCTCTGATCCTCGGTGCCTCGATTGCCTATATACTGGATATCGTCATCCGGAGTCTGGACAGAATCCTGTTTCCCAACGCAAAAAGTGCCTGGCTCATCAAGAGCCGCCGAAGCATCTGCATCTGTCTGGCTTTCATTCTTGTGATTTCCATGATTGTGCTCATGATCTTCACCGTCATTCCCGGGCTCACGGAAGCGTTTACCCTGCTGGGACAGGAAACCCCGAACTACTTCACCCAGTGCAAGGAATGGGTGCTCGACGTGTTCAAGGACGTTCCGGTTGTCAGAGAACCCCTGGAGAACATGAACCTGGAATGGAATTCCATTCAGGACCGTATCGTGAACTGGGCGCTGAACGGCTCTGGGCGAAGCACCCTGATCTCCTCCACCGTTTCCATTATCGGCACGGTCACCGGAGAGATTGCCAGCTTCTTCATCTCATGCATCTTTGCCGTTTTCCTTCTGGCCGGCAAGTCACAGCTCACCCGCCAGTATCACAGCGTCATGCATGCACTATTTTCCGAAAAGGTCAATGACCGGCTGGAGCATGTGCTTTCCACCGCGAACCGCTGCTTTTCCGGCTTCATTGTGGGCCAGAGCCTGAACGGACTGATTCTCGGCATCCTCACATGGCTCGGCATGCGCATTTTCGGCATGCCCTATGCCCTGATGGTGGGCGTGCTCAGCGGCACCACGTCCCTGATCCCCATTATCGGCGGATACATCGGAGCCATCCTGGGCACCTTCCTGGTGTTCACGGTCAGCCCTTCCCTGGCCCTGTGGTTCCTTCTGTTCATTGTGGCCCTGCAGACCATCCAGGGCAACGCACTCTATCCCCGGCTTGTAGGCAATTCCGTCGGCATCCCGAGTCTCTGGGTGCTGGCCGCGGTCAGTGTGGGCGGCGGAATCGGGGGAATCGGCGGCATGGTGATGGCCGTGCCCATTACAGCCACGCTTTACGCTCTGCTGCATGACTGGGTTCAGAAGCGGAACCGGGAAAAAGCCGCCCTGCAGCAGGCCCAGGCAAAAACCTGACATATACTTACAGGAGGCTGAGTCCATGCCGCGACAGAGCATATTTGACATGCCTTATGCAAAGGTATTCCCGATGCTTCTGCAGAAGGCCGTAAAAAAGAACCGTACCGAAGACGAAGTCTATGCCGCAGCCTCATGGCTCACGGGGTACACCCCTGAACAGCTGCGGGACATGCTCGCATCGGATCTGACCTACGGCGAGTTTTTCGAGCACGCGCCGCAGATCCATCCCCACGCATGCCGGATCCACGGGACGGTGTGCGGCGTGCGCGTGGAAACCATTGAGGACCCGCGGATGCAGCAGGTTCGCTGGCTGGACAAGCTTGTGGACGATCTCGCCCGCGGAAAGCCCCTGGAAAAAATCCTGCCCGGCTGAGGCATCCGCATTTCCCGGTCTTCTGAACCGGCAGACTGCGTAAATACAAATGACGCGCCAGCTTTTCAGACTGAAGCGCGTCATTTTTTCTTTCCACAGATTATTCCGGCTGGTGTATCACTCGGTTCTCAGTGCGACCACCGGATCCTTTTTCGCGGCACTGCGGGACGGAATCACACCGGCCAGCAGGTTCAGGAACATGCTGATCAGGATCAGCGCCAGGGCAACACGGATATCAAGAAATGCGCTGAGCGAGTGGATTCCGGTAAGGCTGTGCAGTATGGCATTGATGGGTATGCACAGAAGCGCCGTGATACACACGCCCATGGTGCCGGACGCAAACCCGATGATCACCGTTTCCGCCGTGAACATGCTGGAAACATTGCGCTTTGAGGCACCGATGGACCGCAGCACGCCGATCTCCCTTGTGCGCTCCTGCACGGAGATCAGGGTGATCACGCCGATCATGATGGAGGATACCACAAGCGATATTGCCACGAACGCGATCAGCACATAGGTGATGGCATTGATGATGGTGGTCACGGAGCTCATGATCAGGCCCACATAATCCGTATACTGGATTTCCTCCATGTCGTCCACTCCGGCATTGTACTCCGCAATGGCCTGCTCAATCCGGTCCTTGTCCGCAAAGGTGGCGGCATACAGATACATCATGGAGGGTGACTCAAGGTCCACATAACCGAGCTTTTTCAGATTCTTTTCCAGGGTCGAATCCGAAAATGTCATCACCTGATCATAGTACAGTGCGCATTCCGCATCCGTAAACCTGCCCGATGCCCGTCCCAGTTCCGCCGCCTTCTCTTGATCGCTCATCCTTGCCAGCTGCCGCCCGGCCAGGTCCGCATACTGCTTTTTCACCTGCTCCGCGATCACCTGGGACAGCATGTCCGAGATCGCTTCCTCCGGACGCGAGGACAGATAGTCTCCAATGGTCCCTGAATCCATGCCCGTCTGCTCGCTGAGCGACTGCCGCATCATGCCTTCCATGTCCTGCCTGGAAATCATGCCAAGGTAGTCCTGCACTGCCTGATTTACGGTGTCTTCCGGAGGGATCCGCATGATCTGATCATAGAGCGCGCTTTTCCCGCCGTCTTCCATGCCGGCGAGATAAGCACGGAATGCTTCTGCTTTTTCGTCTGCGGTCATGGCATTGCCCTCACGGAAGGGAAGTCCGGTCAGGATATCCGTTCCCGGCGAGGCCAGCTGCGCCTGAACAGCCTCCGATGCGTTCCCTTTCTCCACCAGATACTGGGTCAGAGCGCTTGTATAGGCAACCCCGCGGCTGATCATGGTGGCCACAGTGCCGGCGGCGGGGCGCACAATGCCGCAGACCTTCAGCGGAAGTCCATTGTCGTACAGATACTGGATCCCGGCCTCCGTGGAGCGCAGGTCCATGTATCCCCCGTTCTGCACATCCCGAACAAAACAGTCCGCACTGAGAATCACCCGGAACTCCAGCGCGCAGATTTCCTCATAGCTCCACCCGCGGGCGCTGTATTCATAGGGCTGACGCGTGAGCGCGGAACGCATCAGCGCTTCAATGTTTTCCTGGGGAAGCAGCCCCAGCGCATACAATGTCAGGTCCGGAAGCTCTCCGTCCTCGTCCACCACCAGCAGCACTTCATCATACCTGGAGGGCCAGGCGCCGTAGACCAGGTCATACTGTTTTTCGAACAGCGGACTGATCAGACGTCCGTCTTCCCCGGGCAGCATTTCCCGCCACATGGACCGGCTGTTCATCATGGCCGACTGTGTTCCCGTCATGCCCTCGGACATCAGGGAGGTCATGGCGGAAAAGTCTGTCTGCATATAGCTGCCCATCAGATTCCGGATCAGCGCCTGCATGTCGGAGGGAATGATCCTGCCATCCACATTCTTCGTGTACACCACCATTTCATTGTCATAGGTGTACTGCACCCCGCTCACGGCACTTTTCAGCAGGTTTTCCCCTTCTTCCTCCGCCCTGGCCGTTTCAAGATAGCTGCGGAAGGACTTCAGATCGTTCTCCTGCGCTTCCATGGAATTCATGGCATTGAGCAGTTCATAGAGCATGGCCTTCTGGTATACGCCGTCATCCGGATGCTCCGTGGCAGACTCCGCCTTGCCCAGGAACGTGGAAAGCATGGAGGACGCGTCCATGTGCTGGGCCTCCAGAGTCAGGGGATAAGTGGAAAGCGTATCCTCCTGCACCTTGTCGATATACGCGGTCATGCCATTGGACACGGCGTAGATCAGAGCGATCCCGATAATGCCGATAGAGCCCGCAAAGCTGGTGAGAATGGTTCTGCCCTTCTTGGTGAACAGGTTTTTCAGAGACAGTCCGAAGGCTGTCCTCAGGTTCATGGAAGGGATCTTCCTGTACGCGCCGGACGGCGTTTTTCGGGAAAGCGCATCCTCCGCACGAATTTCCGAGTCAGTGAGCGGCATGGAATCGGAAGTGCTCTTTCCGTCCAGCATGCGGATGATCCTTGTAGAGTATTTTTCCGCCAGTTCCGGGTTATGCGTGACCATGATCACCAGACGGTCTCTGGAAATCTCCTTCAGGATTTCCATCACCTGCACGCTGGTGGCCGTGTCCAGCGCTCCGGTGGGCTCATCGGCCAGCACAATGTCCGGATTGTTGACGATCGCTCTGGCGATGGCCACACGCTGCATCTGTCCCCCGCTCATTTCGTTGGGCCGCTTCCGCAGCTGATCGCCCAGGCCCACGCGCTCCAGTGCGTCCACAGCCCGCTTTCTGCGCTCCAGCCGGGACACACCGGACAGAGTCAGCGCAAGTTCCACATTCTGCAGCACGGACTGATGCGGAATCAGATTGTAGGACTGGAACACAAACCCGATGGAATGATTCCGGTATGCGTCCCAGTCCCGGTCCTGATAGTCCCGGGTGGATGTTCCATTGATCACCAGATCCCCGCTGCTGTACTGGTCCAGACCTCCGATGATATTGAGCAGCGTGGTCTTTCCGCAGCCCGAAGGCCCGAGGATGGACACGAACTCACTGCGGCGGAACTGCAGGGAAATGCCCTTCAGCGCCTCCACCCGGTCACCGCCGGCCGGATATACTTTCGTGATGTCTTTCAGTTCCAGCATGCCAGACTCCTTCTGTTTTTCGAAAATCGCGTCCATTGTCCAGGAACACGCTCACGGGACTTTTGGACATTGTGTTGACAATATTCTTATAAACTGTTATGAAGATACTGCATCCGCGCTCAGCCTGCATTTACCCGCCCGGACGCAGAAAAGGGGTATTCCAGTGAAACGCTTCTGTATCTTCGCATGCATTCTGTGCCTGCTTCTGCCCGCGGCAGCCATGGCCGCCGCTTCCGCCTCTGCTCCGGCATTCGATCCGGCACTTGCCCAGGATGCCCTGGATATCGCCGGACTGTGCTATCTGCCGTCCATGCAGGCTTCCATTCTGCGCATCCGCGGTTTTGAACAGACGGGAGTATATCACTATGACCGCGAAGATGAAACCATGAAGCATGTGGCTTCCTACTGTGTATACCATCGTCTGGCGGAGGACGGACACAGCCGCGTGATCATTGCCATCCGCGGAACCGGTGAGGGTGAATGGGCCCTGAACATGGACCTGATGCCTTCCGGCGACTACACGCAGCCCGAGGCCGAGAACTTCGCCCTCGCCGCCGAGGAGATTCTCAGCGCCCAGTCCGCCTTCTTTTCCACCCTTGAGTCCCCCGAGTTTCTCGTCACGGGCCACAGCCGCGGCGCTGCCGTGGCAAACGTGCTCGGCGCACGGCTCACGGACCTGTACGGTGCGGAGCATGTCCTGGCCTATACTTTTGCCACGCCGCGCACGGTCCGCGGAAACATGCCTGCCTACGGGAACATTTTCAATATCATCCACCCGGCGGACATCGTCACCTTTCTCCCCCTGCCCGCCTGGGGCTTTTCCCGCTACGGCACCGACCTGATCCTGGATGTGGAGAATGCCGCACTGTACCCGGCCGCTGAAAAGGCCTATCTGGCCCGCAGCGACGCTGCCGGCAGTTTTGACATGGTACAGGGCGACACCAAGGCACTGAAGGACACACTGGCGGCTCTGGAGCAGTTTGCGCCGAGCGTGGACATGGCCTATACCGTCCGGCATGCCCTGACGCATCCCGGGCCCGCGCAGGCCGGTGAAGACGGGATCACGGCAGCCGATTTCCTGCTCATGCTGATGAACGGGTCTTCCGCTGACCTGGCATCACTCGCTCAGAGTGAAAACGATTTCTCGCAGTTCCTGCTCATATTCCAGTCCGGCATGCCGCTCATCACCGGCGTTCACCTGCCGGCCTCCTACGGCGCATGGCTGTCCGCCATGTTCCCGGAAGCCGATGCGGCACTTCCTCAGAATCAGCCCTGAGCCTTATGGCCACTGAAAGCGGAGCCAGGATATTCTATCTGTGAATCATTCGGTTTTTAATTATCGTTTACGCATTTTTCATCAATCCCGGGGAATTGGCGTATTCCACCCGCCGCCATATATCCATCAGGAAAGGACAGGTAATCATCATGGAACTGATCAGTCAGAAAATGCGCACGCTCGCCCCTGAGCTCGATCCCCTGCGTCTCGGCACGGGCTGGAAAAAGGAAGACCTGGGCAAGGTCCAGATCATGATCGAGAGCACCTTCGGGGACAGTCATCCCGGTTCAGGGCATCTGGACCGGCTGGTGGACGCTGCCAGAAAAGGTGTTGCCGAGGCCGGCGGCCACGGCGCGCGGTATTTCTGCACGGACATGTGCGACGGTGAGAGCCAGGGCACAGACGGCATCAATTATTCCCTGGCCAGCCGGGAAATGATTGCCGGCATGATCGAAATCCACGAGTCCGCCACGCCTTTTGACGGCGCCGTGTATATCGCCAGCTGCGACAAGGGCATGCCCGGCAGCCTGATGGGCATGATGCGGGTGAACATCCCCGGCATCATGGTTCCCGGCGGTGTGATGAGCGCAGGCCCCGACCTCCTTACCCTGGAGCAGCTGGGCATGTATTCCGCGCAGTATGAGCGCGGTGAAATCGATGAAGCCAGGCTCTGCTGGGCAAAGGAAAACGCCTGTCCCGGCTGCGGTGCCTGTTCGTTTATCGGGACCGCTTCCTCCATGCAGATCATGGCGGAAGCCCTGGGTCTCGCCCTGCCCGGAAGCGCGCTTCTGCCCGCCTCCAGCCCGGATCTTGAGGCCTTTGCCTTCGCAGCCGGCCAGCGGGCCGTGGAGCTTGCCTGTCAGGGACTCAGGCCTTCCGATATCGTCACGCTGGAAAGCTTTGAGAACGCCATTCTGGTGCATGCCGCCATCTCCGGCTCCACCAACTGTCTTCTGCACCTGCCCGCCATTGCCCACGAACTCGGTATCCATATCGACGGCAATACCTTTGACCGACTGCACCGGGGCGCCCATTATCTCCTGAACCTGCGTCCGGCGGGCAAATGGCCAGCGGAATTCTTCTATTATGCGGGCGGCGTGCCCGCCGTCATGGAAGAGCTCCGGCCTTACCTGCACCTGAATGTGATGACGGTCACCGGAAAGACGCTCGGCGAAAACCTGGACACGCTCAGGCAGAACGGATTCCATGACCGGTGCCGGAAATGGCTGGAGGACGCCAATCAAAGGTACGGCCTTCACCTGACAAAGACGGACATTATCCGCCCGTATGACGATCCCATCGGCACAGACGGCTCCATTGCCGTGCTGTACGGGAACCTCGCGCCGCTTGGCGCTGTGATCAAGCACACCGCCTGTCCCCCGGAAATGTTCTCGGCCCTCCTGCGCGCCCGACCGTTTGACAGCGAGGAGGAAGCCATTGATGCCATACTGCATCACCGCATCCGGCCCGGTGACGCGGTCTTCATCCGCTATGAAGGCCCCAAGGGCTCCGGCATGCCGGAAATGTTCTATACCTCCGAGGCCATATCCTCGGACAGGGAACTCGGCCGCAGCATTGCCCTGATCACGGACGGCCGGTTCTCCGGCGCGTCCACCGGCCCGGTCATCGGTCACTGCAGTCCGGAGGCCCAGTCCGGCGGTCCCATTGCCCTGGTGGAGGAAGGCGATCTGATCCGTCTGGATGTAAAAAACCGGGTTCTGGCCATTGCCGGCATTCACGGTGAGGAGAAGACGCCCGCCGAAATCGACGCGGTCCTTGAAGAGCGCAGAAAGGCCTGGAAACCCCGGAAGCGGAAATACTCGGGCGGTGTGCTCCGTCTGTTCAGCGAGCATGCTGCATCGCCCATGGAAGGTGCCTATCTGCAGTTTGACAGCTGAGCCATGACCGGCTCCGAGACCCGCGCATCAGAAGGGAGTTCTTCATGCCCTTGAATACACTGGTTTTCCGCCCCGGCAGAACGCTGGCCGCACGCAGTCCCCTTCTCTACGGCCAGTTCATCGAACACTTCCACCGGCAGATCTACGGCGGTGTCTATGATCCCCAGAGCCCGTTTGCCGATGAGGATGGCATGCGCACCGATGTGCTGGATGCCATGCGGCACATTCACGTGCCCATCCTGCGCTGGCCCGGCGGCTGCTTTGTGTCCAGCTATCACTGGAAGAAAGCCGTGGGCAGACAGCGCACGCCCGTTTTTGACAAGAGCTGGCGTGTGGAGGATCCGAACACCTTCGGCACGGATGAATACATTTCCCTGTGCCGGAAGATCGGATCCGCGCCCTATATCTGTACCAATGCCGGCACCGGCACGCCCGAGGAAATGAGTGACTGGGTGGAATACTGCAATCTGGACAGCGAGGGCGAGTTTGCGCGCTGGCGCAGGGAAAACGGACATCCGGATCCGTATAAGGTCCGCTACTGGTCCATCGGCAATGAGAACTACGGATTCTGGGAACTGGGTGCCAAGGATGCCCAGGAGTGGGGCCGGCTTGTGCTGGAATCCGCCAAGCTCATGCACCATGTGGACCCGGAGATTGAACTTTCCGCGGCCGCGCTTCCGGATCTGGACTGGAACATCCATCTTCTCAAAGCCTGCGGACAGCACCTGGACTGGATCTCCATCCACAAGTACTGGAACCTCATGGCCCAGGAGAATGATTTCTTCTCCTACGAGGAATCCATGGCCTGCACCAACGATCTGGACACGGACCTGCGGAAGGTGCGCGGCCTGCTCACTGCCATGGGACTGGAGAAGCGCATCCGCATCGCCTATGACGAATGGAACCTGCGCGGGTGGCATCATCCCAATGTGCACACCATCCGTCAGGGGAAAACCCCGGAAGAATACCTGCTTCCCCGGGACAAGAACGATATCAACCGGGATTACACCATGGCTGATGCGGTCTTCTCCGCCTGTTTCCTGAACACGCTGAACCGCAGCTGCGACATGGTGGGCATGGCCGCCTTCGCGCCCATTGTCAATACCCGCGGCTGCATCTTCACCCATAAGGACGGAATTGTACTGCGCAGCACCTATCACGTGTTTGACCTGTATGTCAATCATCTGGGCGATGAGATCCTGGACGGATGGGTGGAAGAGGAAGAAACCATGACATGCCGTTCAAGAAGCGGGCGTCTGGAAACCGTGCCGGTGCTGGATGTGCTGGCCACCCGGCGAAGCCGGGATCAGGCCCTGGTCATCGCGGCAGTCAACAAGCACCCTTCGGAAGCGCGCACCCTGACGCTGCAGACAGAGGGACGCCTCCCGCGCTCGCGCTTCCGCCTGCTGTCCGTCACAGGAGAAAGCACGGAAAGCTACAACGATATCGGCATGGAACAGGTACAGCTGAAATGCACGCCCTGGCAGACGGTCACGGAATCCCTGTGCCCGACACTTGCCCCGCATTCCGTCAGCCTTATCGAAATCCTGCCGGATACAGCCCATTCCATTTCCTGAAAAGGAGCATATGATCCATGTCCATCTTTGTCACCGGTGACACGCACGGCAGCCAGAGCCGAGGCCTGATCTCCAGAGACGGCTTCATTTCACGCCTGAGCACATCGGCCTTTCCGGAGCAGAGAGCGCTCAGCAAGGATGACTTTGTCGTCATCTGCGGAGATTTCGGCGGTGTCTGGGAAACCAGCCGCTTCTCCGTACAGGAGTCCAAATCAGAGAAGTATGCGCTGGACTGGCTGGAAGAGCGCAGCTTCACCACCCTTTTCGTACCGGGCAACCATGAAAACTATGACCGGCTCACGGGCTGCCATGATGAAAAGCTTCTTGCATCCTGGTTCTATGCGGGCATGCCGGAGGAAGAAAAGGACAGGCTGAGGAAAGGCTATCCGCGCATCGCCTGGAACGGCGGATATGTCCGTCAGCTCCGGCCTTCCGTTCTCATGCTTGAACGCGGAGAGATTTTCACGCTCGGGGAAAAAACCTGTTTTGCCTTCGGAGGTGCCCGGAGCCATGATATCTCGGACGGCATCCTTGATCCGGCCGCCTATCCCGACCACGATGCCTTTATCCGTGTCTACCGGAGCATGACCGGAAAAATGTTCCGTGTCCGCGGCGTCTCCTGGTGGGAGGCGGAAATGCCCACCGCCTCTGAAATGGATTACGGGCGTGAAAACCTGAAAGCCTTCATGGGAACCCATGACCGTCTGGACTTTGTGTTCACCCACGACGCGCCTTCCTCGGACAGGATTCTCCTGGGCTATTCCGGATCCGATCCCCTGTGCCAGTACCTGGAGTCCCTGAGGGATATCATGAAGTATTCCTGCTGGTTCTACGGGCATCTGCATGACAACCGCCGGATCATGGACAATCATTACCTGCTTTACGAACAGATTCTTCAGATTGCATGACGCAAACAGCCACCCCGGATAAACGCCGGGATGGCTGTTTTTCTGTGTTTCCCCGATCCGTCAGATCCGGATGCGGAGAACATTCAGTCCGAGCGTGTTCTTGTAAAGCATCTCCCTTGAAATGCCCTGGGCCAGGACCACGCCGACATCATACTGGACTTCCTTGGCATTGTTCAGCACAATCCGCAGACCTACATTCTTCACGTTGTCCTCAGGCGCCGTCATTATCTCCTGCTCCAGCGGGTTAAAGGCCGTGCAGTCATCCTTGATTCGCAGCATCACGTCCCCGTTCATGTGCGTCACACGTATTTCCATGCTGCGGCGCCGATTGTCCGCATGGAAGCCGTGGGCGGCTATGTTGCCGGCCATCTCCTCCAGCGCCAGCCCGGAGAAAAAGGCTCTGCGCCGGTCCACCCCCTTTGCCAGACAGAAATCCTGCACTTTCTTGGAAACCGTGCAGACCTCGCGCTCGTCCCATATGGAGAATTCCAGGTAATCCGTCTCATCAACGCCGAAGTCCTCAGGAAACGCCAGCATATCGGTCATGTTCTTCGGCATGCGCTTCAGTGCCGCCCAGGCAAAAAGGACAGCCACCAGAAGACAGCATAGGCCGTTGAGCACATTGGCAATATACAGGCCCGTCATTTTGATTGCCGGGATCAGCAGGAACGAAAAGGCGACGACAAACAGGGCACCATTGAGTATGGGCATGACCGTGGCAAACAGCTTTTTCTGCATGGTCTGCGCATAGCAGGAAAAAGCCTGATTCATCACGGAGAACGGCATGCAGAACGGCAGGATCTGCAGTCCCATCACCGTCATCCCGTAAACCGGATCAGCGGGATCCCGGAAAAACAGACGCGTCAGCGGCTCCGCAAGCAGACAGATGAGTGCTGCCACACAGAGGATAAACGGCAGAGCGCAGCGGCTCACCACCCGCATGATGTTCACGGTGGTCTGCCGGTCTTCCTCCCCGACGCTGAGACTGAACAGCATGCGGTCCACTGCCATCATGCCGAAGGGCAGTGACCAGAAAATCGCCATGACGGAGTTGGATGCGGCAAAGGAAGACAGTCCGACGCTGCCCACATACTGAAGAATCAGGGCATTGACAATGAGACACCGGAACGTTTCCACAAACCGGGAAAGGGAACCCGGATATCCCAGGAGCGCGATGTTTTTCGCTTCAGACCAGTCCAGACCTTTCAGAGAAAAGCTCAGCTCGGATTTTCCCTGCCAGTAATACGCGGCCATGATCAGGAAGAATGCCCAGTTGGAAAGCGCTGAGGCCAGAGCCAGGCCGAAGACGCCCATCTGGAACACCATGACGAACAGGATATCCATGATCACATTCACCGCAATGCAGGCAAGCGTTGCCGTCATGGTCCTCCGATTCTGGTTCTCCATGGACAGGAAAGCAAACAGCTGCTGTCCGAGAATCAGACCCGGAATGCCGACAGCCTGCCCCAGGAAATAGGCGTTCAGCGCTTCTCTCCGCCGCATCAGGTGCCAGAACCTGTGTCCAGTTCATGGAAGCGCCGAGAATCATCAGAACGGATGTGACACCGGAGATCAGAATGGAAAAAGCCAGATCCACACGGAACACATTCTTCAGTTCCCTGCCCTGATTCCGGCCCATATATCTGCCGTACAGGACCTGGGCGCCGCTGACCAGCATCATGCTGACCGCGTAGAGAAAATGATTGAACGGTCCGAACATGCCAATGGCCGTCATGACCGTCTTGCCGATCACATTGCTGGCACATATGCTGTCCACAATGCCATTCACAGCATTGATGACAATCAGCAGGACCTGATACGGAAGAAGCTGAAAAAACTGCCGCCTGAGCATCCGATACCCGGCTGACATCGGTTCTGACACAGACTTTTCCTGTACAGCCTTTCCTGATCCGTTTTCCTTTGTTCCTGACATGTCAAACGCTCCTTGTCATGGTTTCCTTTCTTCCTACCGGCCAGGGAACTGTGCCCGGAGCTGCGTCTGCCTTATGTTTTGGATCTCGATTTGCGCAGCATGAATTTCCTTGCCACGTTAATCCCGATCCTGAACGGAAGCGGTCTGAGCTCACGGTCAGCTTCCTTCAGCTTTTCCCGGATCGGAATGCTCTGGGGACAATGCTTTTCACACTTTCCGCACCCTATGCACTGCGTGGCAAACGGCGGTTCCCGGGTGAGCCCCACACTCTGGGCAAACTCGAATCTGCCTTCCCACTTTGAATCCGTGTACATGGCATTGTAGCACCGGAAGATGCCGGGGATGTCCACACCCTGAGGACAGGGCATGCAGTAGCGGCATCCGGTACAGCCCACTTTTTCCTTCTCACGGATAATCTTTTTGACCTGCTCAAGGGCAGCACAGTCACCGTCCCCAAGATTCCCGGCGCCCGCCTCGGAGGCGATCCTGCAGTTTTCCTCCACCATGTCCAGCGAATTCATGCCGGAAAGCACCACTGTCACTTCCGGCTGATTGTACAGCCAGCGGAAGCCCCATTCGGCAGGGCTCCAGTCCGGATGCGCCCGGCGCATGGCTGTTTCGGCCTGTTCCGGCACTTTGGCCAGCTTTCCGCCGCGGAGCGGTTCCATGATGATCACCGGAATTCCCTTTTCTGCCGCGGCGTGCAGGCCGCGTACGCCGGCCTGGGACACTTCATCAATATAGTTGTACTGAATCTGGCAGAAGTCCCAGTCATACGCGTTCAGAATTTTCAGGAAATTGTCTGTATTTCCATGATAGGAAAACCCGATATTCCGTATCTGTCCCCGTTCCTTTTTCTCCCGGATCCATTCCAGAATGCCGATCTTCTGCAGTTTTTCCCACTGCACAATGTCCGTCAGATGATGCATCAGGTAATAATCCACGTATCCGGTGCGAAGCCTGGAAAGCTCCTCGTCAAAATAGCGGTCAATGGCTGCGCGGCTGGAAATCAGGTACTGGGGAAGCTTGGTGGCGATGCGGATCTTTTCACGCATGTGGTTGCGCTCGAAAATCTCTCCGATCGTCGCTTCACTGTCATCGTAGACATATGCGGTATCAAAATAATTTACGCCAAGCTCATAGGCCCTGAGGATTTCTTTTTCCGCTTTTTCCAGATCCGTCTTCCGGCCCTTGCGGGTAAAACGCATGCACCCGAATCCCAGCATGGAAAGCTCATTCCCATTGCGGTCTGTTCTGTACAGCATGGCCATACTTCCTTTCCTTTTGCTGAAAAGAAGTGTAATCATTAGCTTTCCAAACGTCAATGGCGCATGTGCTTATATTGGCTAAACAATTTTATTGCATACCGGCCTCATCCTTCAGTTCTCCAGACCATACAGGTCTGTGCCGTGCTCCAGATAGTAATCAAAGCGTTCCGCCACAAACGTCATGGAATACGCCAGGCGTTTCCTGCATTCCTCCTTAAGCGGAGCAGGCACGCCCCAGAAAGCTTCCGCCATGCTGCCCGTAATGCAGGTGAGCGTATCGCAGTCTCCGCCGAGGGATACAGCATTGCGGACCGCGTCCTCAAAATCCGCCCCTTCCAGAAAGGCAGTCACAGCTTCCGGCACCGTATGCGCACAGTCCGGGAAATACCTGTACTCCGGGCGGATTTCGTCACAGGTGCGGCTCAGATTATATCCGAATTCCCGAGTGATAAAGTCCCGGATTTCATCCTTGCCGTCTCCCATGCGCGCCAGATAGATGGCACTGGCCACGGCTTCCGCGCCGCGGATGCCCTCCGGATGGTTATGGGTGACTTCCGCTGTCAGCACGGCGGCGTGACGCGTCTCCTCCAGTGTCTTATACAGCCATCCCGCCGGAGACACACGCATGGCAGAACCGTTTCCATAGCTTCCGTACGGCTTTGGATGCATCTTTTTCAGCCATTTCCAGAAGGCCGTGCCATACCCGGCATCCGGAAACCTTCTGCCCCATTTCTTCATGGACCGCACCAGCGCCGAACAGATTTCCTCATCCGTTCCGCCCATGCTTTCCATCAGGGCATCTGCCACCGCTATGGTCATGACCGTATCGTCCGTATACGTGGATTCCTTTATGAAAAGCGGAAAATCCTTGGTCTTTTTCCCGCCGCCAAACTCATACGGCGAACCGATGATATCACCGAGTATGGCTCCATACATGTTCGCATGCCCTCCTTTGCTGCATGATATCCGTATCTTTCCTGTCTTCTCCCGTCTTTTCACACACTGCGTGAAATTTCCGGAATGCAAAAAGTGAACCGCCTGCCCGAAGAAGTTTTCTCCCGGCATCCGGCCCACTTGCTCTGTCTCCTGGGAACGATTCAGTCCGGCTGCTGCCCATCATGCGCCTTCCACATGCACGCTCCGAGCGACATGTCGGAAAACACAGCTGTAAATGACGAGTCTTCCGGCGAGCAGGCATACACCCCGAAGCGTATGCTTCCGCCGCCCTCCAGCATGTGGCAGATCCGCATCTGCTTCCACTTCTTTCCGTTATCCGAGCATTCAATGCAGTAGTCGTCCTCACGCCGGCTCAGACGGTACCACATGCTTTTCAGTCCGGCGGGCACCTCCGTGGTCGCCCAGTCTGAATACCCATGATTGGTCACCACGCTGCCCAAATGCTGAAACGTTTCGTTCTCATACTCGACAGAGCCCTTCAGCCAGTTTTCACTGTCAAGATACATGACAATCCCGCACTGATCAAACCGGTGATGACTTTCCTCGAAGGAGGTTTTCACCACAAAGCTGAAATACCGCTCATCGGTCTCCATCTGAAACACCGGTGCATTGTCATTCCTGAAATGGTAATACGTTCTCTGCCACAGGTCCGTATGCGGCCGCGTGGTAATCCGGATTTCCTGGTCCCCTGCCTCAAATGCTTCCGGTTCCCTGGTCCAGTGAAACAAAGACAGATCCATCCGTTTCTCCTTCCTTCCGCATCCCGGCCCACGCCGGCAGGGACAGCTTTGATCCACTGTCCGCTTATGATGTTTCCTTTTCCGGTTCAGGATCAGGAAAGATCGATATTCCCGGTGGGAATCCAGCTGCGGAACACAGAATTGTTATAGTAGCATTCCACCTGATAATACCCGTTCTCTGCCGAGATCACCGCCACCTGGGTCCCGCGTCCCATGGTCCGGTCGGAATAGGTGGCGTAGTTCGTCCCGGGTCCATACTTGGGATTTACGGCTGTGTTCAGGGTACCATATCCGATGAACCGGGTCAAATCCTCCTCAGGAATCCTCGCCAGATCCGCCTGGCTCAGGCTCAGGCGCTTGACCCCGGTATACGCACGGCGCAGTGCGCCGCCATAGGCGAATTCCACCTGTGCCCACTGTACGCCGCCATTGTCAAAAGCCCTGGAAATCACCCGGACATACGTGCCCCGCATTTTATACGATCCGCAGCCCGTATAGGTGGTGGAAGGGCCGCTGCGCGTAGCCAGATCTTCGATCAGGACCGCCTGCATTCCGTACCCCGAATAGGAAGAAGCCGGTGACTGGGCTCCGCCGCCGGGCACAGTCCAGCTCCCCGCCAGCGCGCACGAATTTCCCAGACACATCATAAGGGCTGCAAACAGGCACATCATTTTTTTCATCATACAGGAACACTCCCATCTCCATATTATTCAGCATGCAGGTCTGCTTTATCGCATCTTCCACTGCTTTCATGAATATACGACACCAAGGAGAAGAAAAAGTTCCTGAAAAAACCGGTTTTCTCCGGAAAAAATTTTCTTTCGTGATTTCTCCTGCGAAATCTGTGCATCAGAAAAGCCGTGCAAACCGCACGGCCTTCCCATAGAATCCTGATTCGAGGGGGATGACGGACACGGGTTCTTCCTTCGCGCATGATCAGGAAGCGTTCCTGTCATGCAAGGCGCATCAGACTCTGCAGACACGCAGAGTAATGCACTGGCGGAAGCGTATTATTCGGCAGGCTCCACCTTGTCCAGATACAGGGCAATGGGGGTCCCATTCAGATTAATGCTCATAAGGAGCTTGCCCTGATCCGTGCTTTCAAGCACCCGGGTCACAGGATCACCGCCGTTATCGCCGGGCCGGCTCATCACAAGCTTGCCCTCCTGAAGCTCGGTGGTGAATTCCTTGCAGTTTTCCATGTCCTCAAGGCTTGCCGCGACAGAAGCCTTGCCCGCTTCAATGACCGCAGCCATATTGAAAATAGCGAACTTTTCCGGCACCGCATTCATCGGCAGCAGTGCACCATTCATGCCGATGGTGCTCACGACCCATGTGCCGAAGAAGTCTTCCTCGCTCTCGGCAGCCACAGCCTGAGGGATCACGACAGCCGCTTCCTCACGGCCGAACGTGAGCGGCGTGCCATCGAGAAGCGTGGTCTTCAGTGTGCCGTCGCTCACCTCAAAATTCTCATCTTCGCCGTCCATGGTGAGCACAAGCGTGCTTCCATCGAGTTTCCAGGAAGCTTCCTTGTCGCCGGAGGGCTGGGAAACCACACCGGTGCCGTCTTCATTCAGAGTAATGGTCATGCTCATGCCGATAGCTGCGGGATTGAGGCCAGCCGCGTCCACAAGATACCAGATTCCGGTTACCGTCTCTTCAGCCATGGCGGGAACAAGCATGCAGACCATCAAAATGGCCATAATATATAGAAACCAGTTTTCTCATCGTTGGATATTCTCCTTTCGTGGTTGCAAACAGGCAAACATCTGTTTTCCCGTCTTCACCCTCCTCCGAAGATATCATACTCAAAAAGCCCCCCCCTTGGCAACTCTTTCTTTGGAAGATCAGGGTGATCTGTACATATTCCAGACAGACCTGGGCAGTATGCACGCTTATCTGAAACCGGTTTCAGAATCATGCGCACGCCACGCTTCCATGTTTCTGCATGGAAAGCAGGAACAGCCCCGCTGTCCGGCGAACCCATCGGACAGTTTTTCCAGTCATTTCCCGTCCATTTTCCCGTCGCGAAAGGAGAAGCCATGAAAACAGGCATCCAGATTTCCAGCCTGAAGCCGCTGCTGACCAGTGCGTCCCAGGTGCATCAGGCCTTTGAAAAAATATCCGCCATGGGCTGCCGTTACGTACAGCTCCAGTGGATTGATCCCTCCGTGCCCATGGAGGACATCGCACAGGCTTTGCAGGACACCGGGCTTGTCTCCGTATCCGTTCAGGAAATCTATGATACGTTCCTGCAGAACCCGGACTATTATCTGCGTCTCAATCAGCTCACGGGCGGAACATGGCTCTGCATCAGCCGCGTTCCCGCGCGTCTGCGCTTACGTCAGGGGCTGGCGGAGTTTGCGGAAACTTTCCGGCGCCTCGGGGACACAGTTCAGGCCCTGGGCCAGAAACTCTGCTTTCATCCTGTCGCTTCCGATCTCACATCCGTGGACGGACTGATCCCCGCAGACTATCTGCTGGAAAAGATGCCGGAACTCACCCTCTGCGCGGACCTTTATCACGTAAACCGCAGCGGATATAACGTGCCGGAATGGCTCCGCGAAAGAAAAGGGCGCATCTGCATGGTGCATTTCAAGGATGGTCTGGGCAGCCGGCTGGTCCCTGCCGGTCAGGGGGATATCGACTGGACCGGCACGGTTCAGGCCAGCGCGGACGCAGGCGCGCAGTACGCATTCGTGGAACAGGAAACCTGGGACCGGGATCCCTTTGACTGCCTGCATGAAGCCCTGTCCTGGCTGAACAGCCAGGTCCGATAAGCGCCGAAGGACATATTCAGTCCATATTTCCTGTTTCCCGGAACGCGCGCCACACATTCTCGAAGAAATCATCCTCCCGGGGGATTGGGTGCACTTCCCGCCAGCGGAAGCGGCATTCGCTGCCGTCCAGGCGCACTTCCTGAATCATGCCCGCCAGCTTTCCCCTGTCCAGCTGAAAACGCAGCGTGTCAGGGAAATTCCCTGCCGGCTTTTCACCCGCCGTGTCCGTGTACAACGCGCTGCCGCGGCTTTTTCCGCCCCTGCCGATATAGTCCAGCATAGCGGACAGATACACCTGCTGGCACACAAGCATGTCCTCCAGCCGGAACAGCAGCCCCAGATCCTCCGGCACGGAGACATGCACGTTTTCCGAAAAATGCGACCGCAGATGCATCACGCGCTCCAGCTGCGCCTGAATGGCCGCCCGGTCCCGTATGGCCCCTGCCGCCCTGCTCATCTGCCGGCGCATGTCCGTCCAGCAGGCCTTCAGCGTGTCCGCTCCCCCGTTCAGCGCGCTGCCCGCGATGGCTTCCGCCTCCGCCGCCGCATTCTTCAAAAGATCCGCAAACTTCCTTTCGTCCGGGGCGTTCCGGCCAAAGGCCGCAATATGCTCCGCCGCCCGGAGCGAACCCACCTGTCCCGCATTGAGTGCACTGCCGCCGGGACGATATACGCCGTGCGTCCCGGCCGCCTCACCGGCCGCATAGAGTCCTTCCAGGCTGGTCCTCCACCATCTGTCCACGGCAAGCCCGCCGTTATTGTGCTGTGCACACAGCGCAATCTCCAGCATCTGCCGGGACAGGTCCACCCCATGCTCGCGGTAGAATTCAACAGCCGGCGCGTTCATCCGCTTGAGACGCTCCAGAGGCGTTCCGCCGCAGGCACCGGCGCGCTCCAGATACTCCCTGGCCTCCGGTGACAGCCGGTCCGCTTCCAGGGCCCCGCCTCCGGGGTTCCGGCGGAAATCCAGGAATACCCGGCGGCCTTTTTCCTGTTCCAAAAACACCAGAAGATCGATCACCGAGCTGCCGCTGCCTGCCTTCCGGACATCAAACGGCCACTGGTAGCCTTTCAGAAAAACACGGCTCAGCATGTCTCCCGGGTCCGTCAGAGTGTCCCCGAGGAATTCCCGGGCATCCCCTCCGTTCGGGTCCGTGGAAACAAATCTCGGCAGGGCCTGCATGTATGTGCCCGAAACATTCCATCTGGGCTGGACGGAGGCCAGTCCATACTGCCATTCCGTGAGATTCCTGCCCTCCGCCCCGGCGCGCAGGGCAGCCCCGGTTCCGCCGTAATGCAGATGCGGATACACGCTGTTTGCATACATGCCCGCGGGTCCGCCCACGGCATAGACAATATTGGTGCAGCAGCAGCCCACAAACCGCTTTTCCGGATCCTCCGGGTGGTCCAGGTCCAGGCAGAGAAGGCCGAATACGCGGCTGCCGTCGCTGAGCACACGGATCACCTGCAGCCGGTCCAGGATCTCAATCCCCTTTTCGCGGACGGAACGCTCCAGCGCTTCCGTCATGCACCGGCTTGTATACGGGCCCACACTGGTGGCACGCCTGCGCGGATCATGGTCCGTCCTGTATCCCGCATATTCGCCGTACCGGTTGCGCGGAAAGGGCACGCCCAGCTCCACCAGATGCATGAAGCAGCGGGTGGACATGGCCGCCTCGCACAGGGCCAGATCACCGTCCATGGCCTGTCCGTCAAACAGTGACTGTGCCAGCTCCTGTACGCTGTCGCCCTCGCCGCCGGCAAGCGTCAGCTTGTAATACGTCTGCTTGTCGCTGCCGGTATTCCGGCTCGTGCCCGTATGGACGCCTTCCGTGACAACGGCCAGATCCTTCTGCCCGAACGACCACAGCCGGTCCGCCGCGTTCAGGCCTGCCGCTCCCGTGCCCACGATCAGGGTATTGCGCCGAATGATCCGCATGCTTCTTCCTCCCGGTCCTTACAGACGCCGGATATGGAACCCGCCGTCCACGTCGATATAATCACCTGTCGAATACAGGAAATCGTCCCCGGCAAGCGCTGACACAGCGCCGGCCACGTCCTCCGGCGTCCCCCAGCGCGCAATCGGGAACACGCCCTGTTCAATCAGACGGTCATACTTTTCCCGCACCGCGCTGGTCATGGGCGTGTCAATCACGCCCGGGCGCACCTCGTGCACCACTATGCCCTCCGGAGCAAGACGGTCCGCATACAGTTTCGTCAGCATGGAAATGCCGGCCTTGGAGACACAGTACTCGCCTCGGCTGATGCTGGACACTTCCGCGGAGCACGAGGAGATATTGATGATCGTGCCGCGTTTCCTGCCCTGCATGGGTTGGGCAATCATCTGCCTTGCCACGGCCTGGGTCAGGAACATGTTGCCCCTGGTATTGATGCCGATCACCCGGTCAAAGCTTTCCTCCGTCATTTCCAGGAGGTCCACGCGCTCAAGCGGCGCCACGCCGGCGTTGTTCACCAGTACGTCAATCCGGCCCCACGCCTGCACCGTTTCGCGCACCATGCGCAGCCGGTCCTCATGGACGCTTACATCCGCCTGAATGTAGACCCACTCGCTGCCCTCCCCGGTGAGCCGTTCAAGGGCAGGCCGGACTTTCTCCTGACTGCTGCGGGAAGCGATGGCCAGCTGGTATCCGTCCCGGCCCAGGCGCGAGGCAATCCCGAGCCCGATGCCCTGGGTGCCTCCGGTAATCAGTGCGGTCTTTTTCATGACTGTCTCCTTTCAGCCCCGGAAGTTCGCGGGCAATGCACTGAGCGTTTTCTGGTATTCCCTGTAATAGCCCAGGAAGGTTTCCGGGTCACGGACCACGCAGCCTGTCGGCTTGTGGGAACGGATCAGATCCCCGCACTTGCCGCAGGTCAGGCAGACTCTGGACGCGTCCACACGTCCGTCTGTCAGAATCTGCCGGGCGAAGTCCGGATTGGCAAAGGACATGCGTCCAAACAGCATGCCGTCACACAGGCCTTCTTCCACCGCGCCTGCCGTGTACAGGTCGGCATACTGGCGCAGGTACGTAGGCGCGGACGCGAATATGACCATGTCCGGCACTGCCTTCTTCACTTCCCCGATGCCGCGGATCATGCGCTCCACACCCTTCAGGGGATGCTCGTCCGGCACATACTTGCCCGCGTCATAGGGGCGGGTCACATGCGTGGTGGCATAGGGATTGCCCATGGTCAGGTTCACAAAGTCCAGATGCTCCTCCGTCTTCAGCTCCCGCACCAGCCGGATCGGCTCTTCCCAGTCCGGCTCCAGCCCGCTGCCCTCCCGGACGCCAAACCCGAAGGGCCAGGCGTACCCGTCATAGATGCCCAGGCGCGCGGTCACGCGGAAATCAGGCGTTTCATGGACCCTGGCAGCGCGTATTCCGTTTTTCAGAAGCCGCATGCGGTTCTCATAGCTGCCCCCGTACATGCCCGGACGCGTATACGCCGAGCACAGCTCCGCCAGAAGATAGCCATGGCACGACTTGATATCCACGGCATCGAACCCGGCTTCCCTCGCAAGCAGAGCCGCCTCCCCGAACTTTTCCTCCAGAGACGCAAGGTATGCGTCTGACACAATGCACGCGTCATCCGCTGCCCGGTACTTTTCCAGTTCGGGATGCCGGTAGGCAATCAGCGGTGCCGGCCGGTTCATGGGATTCGAGTATCGCCCGCTGTGATTGGCCTGCAGCACCAGGTACGGCGCATACCCGTTCCTGCGCAGGCCTGCCTCCTTCACCTCTTCGGTGAGGCGCTTGTAGGCATCTGCATTCTCCCGGCAGATCAGCAGCTGGGTTGCAGAAGACCGGGCCTCCTCCACAATGGAGACCGCCTCAAACCAGATCACGGCACTGCCGCCCTCGGCATCCCGCAGATATCTGCGCAGGGTCATATCCGAAGGTGAACCGTCCTTTTCCGAGTCCGCGCCTTCCATGGGCGCCACGCCCAGACGGTTGGCAAACGTCACGTTACCCGCGTGCACAGGGGATGCCAGCACCCGGGTGCTTTCCGCCATGGGCAGACGCACGCCCAGCTCCGCGCATCTGGCCTGAAGCTCCTCCAGGGAGCGGTAATGGAATTTCTCGTGTGCCATTGTGCACTGTCCTTTCTCCCCATAATATCAAGCTTTGTTGCCTGCTTAAGTATATAGGACACGTCCCGGACGTGGCAAGCGGAAAATCCGTACAGCGGAAAAAACAGGCACCGGACCATGTACGGTCCCGTGCCTGCCATGTTCACGTCTGTTCCGGCATCAGATGCCTGCTTTTCCACCTCAGGTACCGGATATAGCAGGACAGGCCTGACAGCATCCATGTCACGCCCGCCGTCAGCCAGATGGCCATGACGCCCATGCCGATCACCTGAATCAGTAAAATCGGGATCAGAATCCGGCACGCGGCCTCCACCGCGCCATTGACGAAGGCAAACAGCGCATCGCCTATGCCGTTGAGCACTCCCCTGCACACATAGATGAGCCCCAGGAAAACATAGAAGGGACTGGTGATCTTCAGGACGCTTCCGCCCAGAGCCACCACTTCGCTGTCCCGTACAAACAGCCCGACAAAGGATTCGCCCAACAGCTGCATCACCACCGTCATGGCCAGTGCCAGCACCGTGGTGGCAATGAAGCTGTCGCGGAACCCGGCCCGCAGGCGCTCTTTCTTTCCGGCACCCATGTTCTGCCCGGAATAGGTGGACAGGGCCATGCTCAGGGACCCGTAGGGCATCATGACCAGCTGCTCCATGCGTCCTGTGGCGGTATAGGCGGCCATGGCCGCAGGCCCGAACCCGTTCGCCACTGTCTGCAGCGCCGTGGTGGACACGGCGATCAGGCTCCACTGCAGAGCCAGCGGCAGGCCGAGACGCACTGCCCTTCCCGCGATCTTCAGGTCCGGCACAAAGTGCCGGCGCTCCAGGGAAAAGTAGGGGTTCCAGTGTATGGCATGGGCCATGCAGCCCGCACCGGCGATCAGCTGGGAAAGCATGGTGGCCAGCGCCGCCCCGAACACACCCATATGAAAACTGCCCACAAAGAGGAGATCCAGTCCCACATTCAGAAAGCATGACAGGATCAGAAAAATCAGGGGCGTCCTGGAATCCCCCAGTGCCCGCTGCATGGAAGAGGCATAGTTGTATACGGCCACCAGCGGTACGCCGGCACAGGTCATGCGCATGTACGTGACGGCTTCCGGCAGGATTGTCTCCGGAATGCCCAGCCATTTCAGCACCGTGGGCACCAGGGCGAAAGCCACACAGCCTGTGAGCAGGGACGATGAAAACATGATATAGCCCGAATTCACAATCGCCTTTTTGACCTTTTCCGTGTCACCCGCGCCAAAAAACTGGGACGTAATGATCCCGCCCCCGCTGCTGATCCCGTTGCAGATGGAGAAGAAGAGAAGGATATGGATCCCGTGGCGCCAACCGCCGCCAGGGAATCCGCCCCCAGCAGCCGGCCCACGATCATGGAATCCGCCAGATTATAGGCCTGCTGGAACAGGTTTCCGATCAGGAGCGGAATGGCAAAAATGCACAGCAGCCCCAGCGGTTTTCCTTCCGTCATGTTCAGGGTATTGCTTTTCAGCATACGCGTGCCTTTCCGGAATCATTCCCGGCGCTTTTCGTTTCCGTCATGCACCCGGGATACCTTTCGCGCTTCCGGCCCGGGGAAGCATGACGCTTTATCCGGCATGCAGTATACATGCCTGCCCCGGCTTTTTCCACTTCTCCGTCGTTTTTTCCCTGTTTTCCGCCCCGGCGCTGGACTTTCGCATCAGAAAAAAAGCCGCATCATGTAGCGTGATGCGCCGAAATACGATACAATACATACAGGGCACACAAGCGTGCATATTTATCCGAAAACGAGGGAAGCATTATGGGAAAACTCGTCATGGCATACTGGGACTGTCCGTACTGCGGCAGTCAGGGCATACGGGGCGATGTGGTCAAATGTCCTTCCTGCGGCCGTCCCCGGGGCGATGTGACATTCTACATGAAGGATCATGCGGAAAATCAGACACGCGAGGAAGGAGACACCTCCGACATCGAGTACCTGGATGAGGAAAAAGCCAAGACCGCCAACCGGAATCCTGACTGGTACTGTTCCTTCTGCAATACGCTCAACAGCGACAATGCGGCTTTCTGCTCCAACTGCGGAGCCAGCCGGGAAGACTCTGAAAGCAATTACTTCGATATCCAGAAAAAGAAGGAAGAGGAAGAGCGGCGGCGTGCACAGGCATCCGCGCCACCGCCCACGAAATCCGCCGGCGCAGGAAAGCGTCCCCTGCTTTTCCTGCTCATCGCGGTCATCGCCATTGTGGGACTGTTCATGTACCTCAACGGCAACAAGACCTCCGGCGATCTCACCGTCACTTCCCTGGCCTGGCAGCGCAGCATCCAGATCGAAGAGAACATTCAGTACAGCGAGTCCGGCTGGGAGCTACCCGCCACGGCGGAGCTCACCAGTCAGCGGCAGGAGATTCACCACTACGACAGTGTGCTGGACCACTATGAGGACCGGGAAGTCACCCGTTCCCGCCAGGTGCTGGATCATTATGAAACCTATTACACCTACAGTGATCTGGGCAACGGCACCTTTGAGGAAGTAGAACATCAGCGGCCTGTCTACACCACCGAGTACTACACCGAAACGGTCAGCGAACCGGTCTATGTGCCGGTGCCGCGCTATGCCACCAAGTACTACTACACCATATGGCGATGGACGCCCACCCGCACCGTCACATCCTCCGGCGAGGACCACAACACAGCCTGGCCTGAGCCGGAACTGGCGGAAAAGGAGCGGGCCGGCGAGCGCACCGAGGCCTACGCCTTCTCGGTCAGGGATCCCAAGGACAACACCTTCACCTACCGCCTGGCGGAATCCGACTGGACCGGCATCAACGTGGGCGACAAACTGTATATCACATCCAAACGGACCGGCGCCGATGCCTATATCTCCGACAAGGACGGAAACCGGCTGGCAGACATTGTCCGGATCCGGTAATTCCATTGATCAGAACTGCTTTTCCTTTCATGGGAAAGCAGTTTTTTTGACGGTTTGCAGGCCTGGCTGCCGCATGCTACAATACCTGGTACCCGAATTCCATGCCCCCAGTCATGCATTGCGTGCACTGAATCTGCAAGCAGAAAAGAAGGTTTTGTCCATGCTCAAACCCGGCCTGTATGAACAGATTATCAGCCGGAAGCTGTCTTCCGAGCTGTCCGATATATCAGACGAGTGCAAGGAAACCGAAAAAATCGATACCGCTGAAGCCCCGCTCGCCCTGTCGGAATATGTCGCCCGGGCGCTCCGCTCCACCCTGGAGACCATGCCGGGGAATATGGAGGAGCAGGTCACCCTGGTCAACCGCATACTTGCCATGCTGGCAGAGAAAAGAGAGGATCTTCTGGATACAGGCGTGGACCCCCGGGCGGAAGTGCTCCTGCAGGTGCTCTCCGAAAAGGATCCCCTGCTCATTACGCGCAGGGCCTCGCTTCCCCTCCCCAGGCCGGAAACCTCCATGGCTTCCAGCAGCCTGTTCACCGGTTCCGCGCATGAGCCGAAAATGTTCAGTGAACTGCAGAAGGAGATTGCCAGCGCAGACCGGATCGACATGCTCGTCTCCTTCGTCAAGTGGAGCGGGCTCCGGCTGATCATGGACGCGCTCCGGGATTTCACGCAGCGCGGCGGACTTCTCCGTGTGATCACCACCTCCTATATGGGGGCCACGGAAATCAAGGCGGTGGAAGAGCTGGCGGCACTGCCAAATGCGGAAGTCAGGATCAGCTATGACACAAAGCGCACCCGGCTGCATGCCAAGGCGTACCTGTTCGAGCGTGAAACCGGATTCACCACGGCCTATGTCGGATCATCGAACCTCTCCAACGCTGCCATGAGCAACGGCCTTGAGTGGAATCTCAAGCTCACCGCCATGGATCAGCCGGACACGCTGCGGAAAATCCGTGCCGCCTTTGACAGCTACTGGAACGCCGAGGAGTTTGAGCCCTATGGAGAAGCCTCATACACCCGACTGGCGGAGGCCCTGAAGGGGGAAAAATGGCGGGGCGAGCGTCACGCCTTCCTCTTTGACATCCGGCCCTACCCCTATCAGCAGGCCATTCTGGACCAGATCCGTGCAGACCGTGAAGTCCGCGGGTTTTACCGGAATCTGCTGGTGGCTGCCACCGGAACCGGGAAAACCGTGATCGCCGCGCTGGACTACCGCACCTGGCGCAGAGAGCATCCGAAGTCCGCCAACCGGCTTCTGTTCATTGCCCACCGTGAGGAAATCCTGAAACAGAGCCTTGCCACTTTCCAGGGTGTGCTCCGGGATGAAAACTTCGGAGACCTCTGGGTGGGCTCCTACAGGGCCCTTCGGCTGGATCACCTGTTCATTTCCGTCCAGACCATGAATTCCCAGTCCCTCTGGACCCGTCTGAATCCTGATTATTACGACTACATCATCATAGACGAAACCCACCACGCTTCCGCTGAGTCCTACGCGGAAGCCATACGCCACTTCCGGCCGCAGGTCCTTCTCGGCCTCACGGCAACCCCGGAACGCATGGACGGGAAATCCATTCTCGGCTTTTTCGACAACCATATCTCGGCGGAAATCCGACTTCCCGAAGCCATTGAGCGCAAGCTGCTCTGTCCGTTCCAGTATTTCGGCGTCTCCGACACAGTGGATCTGGACAGCCTGAAATGGAGCCGCGGCGGGTATGACCGCACTGCCCTGAGCAACATCTACACCATCTCCGGAGCTGTAGCGGAACGGCGCGCGGAACATGTGCGAAACAGCCTGATCCGCTATGCTTCCGATATGGATGATGTCAGAGCCCTTGGATTCTGCGTCTCTGTCGAGCACGCGCATTTCATGGCAGACTATTTCAACCGTGCCGGCACGCCCGCCATTGCCCTGGACGGAAAATCCTCCGACGAACAGCGGCATTCCGCGCAGGACAGACTTGTGAAAGGGCAGATCCGGATCATTTTCGTCGTGGACCTGTACAATGAAGGCGTGGACATTCCGGAAGTGAATACCGTCCTTTTCCTGCGGCCTACGGAATCCCTGACCATCTTCCTCCAGCAGCTCGGACGCGGACTGCGCCTGAGCGACGGCAAGGACTGCCTGACTGTTCTGGATTTCATCGGTGCGGCGAACCGCCGGTACAATTTCGAGGAAAAATTCCGGGCTCTTCTCTCGGACACGCGCCACAGCGTGAAGGAAGAGATCCAGCGCGGCTTCCTGTCCGCCCCGAGGGGCTGCTACATTCAGCTGGAGAAGAAAGCCTCCGAAGTGGTCCTTAGGAATATCAGCCAGAGCCTGCGCGGTCACGGCGAGCTCATCAGCCGGATCAGGACCCTGATGGAGGATACCGGTACAGCCCCGACGCTCGCCGGGTTTCTGGACGCCTATCATATGTCCCCGCTGGAAGTGTATCGAAAAACCTCCTTCAGCCGTCTCTGTGTGGAAGCGGGCGTCCGGGCGGACTTTACCGAGCCCATGGAGGAAAAGCTGTCCCGGGTGTTCTACCGGTTTGCATCCTTCGATTCCCGCCGGTGGATTTCCTTTCTGCTGGATGTGCTTCCCCGCCTGGACAATGTGGATTTCGGCAGGCTTCCCCCGCTTGAGCAGCGGATGCTGAGAATGTTCTATGCGACCATATGGGACGATTATGCAGAGGACCTGGACAGCGACAGTGTGCTGGAACGTCTCTATGACCTGGCGGACAGCCCTGTCATGCTGGGCGAGCTCTGTGAGCTGCTTGCCTATCAGTTCCGCCGGATTGATTTTGTTGACTCCACCACAGACCTGGGCTTTGAGTGCCCGCTGGACGTTCACTGCACCTATACCCGGAATCAGCTCCTGGCAGCAATGGACTACAGTCAGTTCAGCAACATGCGCGAAGGCGTCAAGTATCTTCCCGAGAAAAAGATCGATATCTTCCTGATCACCCTCAACAAGAGCGACAGGGACTACTCCCCCACCACCATGTATGAGGACTACGCCGTCAGCAGCAGCTTCTTTCACTGGCAGAGCCAGTCTACCACGGCGGAATCCTCAGCCACGGGTCAGCGGTACATCCATCACGTCTCGCAGGGCAGCCGCATTCTTCTGTTTGTCCGCGAGTTCAAGGAAGACGCATCCGGCACAGCCCCGTATACCTTCCTTGGGCAGGCCTGCTATGTCCGGCACACGGGCAGCAGACCCATGAACATCATCTGGAAACTGGAGAAGGAAATTCCCGCCAAATACCTCCGCCGTGTGCAGCAGGCTGTCAGCGTCTGATCCGCAGTTCTGTGCGTCCGTGCAAATGCTCACGATCCGGTACCGGAAGTGAAATCCCATATTGCGTTTTCCCGTTTTTCCTGCTATGCTTGGCTCAGTTGAAAAACCTTCCGGAAAGTCAAAAAGGAGGCACATGTATGAAAAAGGCTTTTTCCATTTTCCTGATTGCGGCGATGCTTTTCACCTGCACGCTGGCTTCCGCTGACATGCAGACCAACAGCTTTGTTTTCAGAAACGGTATTGTCTGGGGCATGTCCCAGAAGGAAGTCACCGCCAGCGAAAGCACCAAAGGTCAGGCCTATGCTCTGAATGACCTGGAGCTGCTCCAGTATCTCAATGTCAGCATGAGCAAATTCACCGCGACCCTCTTCTATGTCTTTGATGACAGCCAGCTTTCCATGGCCGGCTACATGGTAGACCCCGGCACTCAGGAAACCTTTGACTATCTCGGTTCCGCCCTGTGCCAGGTCTATGGTTCCACACAGACAGAAATCGAGACGGAATTTATTGACGTCCTGAATTACCTCAATCCCACCTCATATACGGAAGAGGAGGTCGCCGGTTTCCCGATGGCGCTGTGGACCACGCCCGACGGCACCGATATCTGGATGGTATGGGAAAACGTGGAACGCTCCAATGTAATTGAAATCATCTATGTTTCACCCGCTGTCAAGGAAAAAATCGCCCAGAAGAATGCCTTCAACACAAACGGCCTGTAATCTTCCATCTGAAAGAGCCGCCCATGTGCGTATATGCACATGGACGGCTCTTTTTTCTGTACGCTTGTCCGCGCCTTCGGAAAAAAGCAGCCCGGATGCAATGCATCCGGGCTGCTTCTGAACACTCCATCAATTGTCGTGCGTATCGCTGAACTGCATGAGTTCCATGATCTTGTAACGGTCCATCTGCAGATGCTTGGTCCGGGTCATGGCTTCCTCAATCGGGATTTCAACAATGCTGCCTTCCTGTGTGGCAATAATGACGTTCGGCTTGCCGTCCACAAAGGCCTGTACAGCATAGTAGCCCATACGGGTGGCCGTCTCACGGTCACGTCCGGTAGGCGCGCCGCCGCGCTGGATATGTCCGATAACCGTAATGCGCGGGGCAATGCCCAGTGCTTCGTGGATCTTTTCACCGACTTCCATGGCATTGCCGGCACCTTCTGCCAGCACGATCATGAAGTGGGTATATCCGGCAAGTCTGGAAGCGCGGATGCGCTCAATCACGTCATGCTCGAAATTCAGCTTGTGCTCGGGCACCAGAACAGCGGTGGCGCCGACAGCAGTGCCCACGTACAGGGCAAGGAAGCCCGCATTGCGGCCCATGACTTCCACCACGGAGCAGCGCTCGTGGGACTGCATGGTGTCGCGCAGCTTGTCGATGCA
>CAMNDE010000009.1:0-66489 GCA_946534895.1 uncultured Clostridia bacterium | reverse complement strand
AGGAAAGCAATTTGCATTTTTTGCAAATTGCCGGTTCGGACAGGCCAACTGCGTTCGACATGCCTGCGTGAACCGGCCACGCCTGAAATCGGCTGACATGTTCCTGCATGTGATACTGCGGATCATGGCGGGTATTGCCCGTATTACGGGCAAAAATGAAAGATGACTGACAACCTGGAATAGGGAGGGAAAAACACGTGCAATGCCCATATTGCGGAAAGGAAATGCAGAAAGGAATTCTGTCCGGTGATGGACGGTCAAACGTCTGCTGGAAAGCCGGTGAAAATAAAACAGGCTTCATGGACAGCTTCTTTGGAACGGGAAAACTTACCGCCGTAAAACATACGCTGGCATCATTCAGCATAGAAACGTACTTCTGCGATCAGTGCAAAAAAATGATTTTTGACACAGATATTCAGAAATAAGTTCCGGTTTGAGGGGGATTCCGGCCATATACGCGGGTATCCGGATATGAATACATACCCATGACGCAACCAGACATAACGAAATACAGAGAATTCTGTTATGTCCGGTTGGTGGAAGATCATGCAACCAGGCCCTACAATAATCATATAAATCATATTTTGGAGGTTTGTATGGTGATTGCAGAAGTCCGGGATCTGGTGAAAAAGTATCCTTCATTTGAGCTGAAGAGCGTATCCTTCAGCCTTGAGAGCGGAAGGATTACAGGCTTTATCGGCAGAAACGGTGCAGGAAAAACAACAACGATCAAGGCCATGCTGAACATGATCCATCCGGATGCCGGAACAATTCGATATTTCGGCAGGCCTTTCCTGGACAGTGAGGCGGACGTAAAGAAGCGCATCGGCTATTCCACGGGAAGCATGAGCTGGTATCCGCGGAAAAGAATACGGGATATTGTCGATAATGTAAAAAGGTTCTATGACACATGGGATGAAGCAGCTTACCGAAAGTATCTGGATCTCTTTGCGATCGACGAGATGAAGACGCCGCTTGAGCTGTCTGAAGGGATGAAAGTGAAAGTCAATCTTCTGCTTGCGCTTGCCCACAGGGCCGAAGTGCTGATCCTGGACGAGCCCACAAGCGGTCTTGATCCGTTTTCCCGCAATGAGCTGCTGGGCGTATTTGCGGAACTTAGGAATCATGGCGTGGCCGTGTTTTTCTCTACCCACATTATTACCGATATAGAAAAGTGCGCGGATGACATCATCTATATTTCCAAAGGCCGGATTGTTGCGGCAATGCCGAAGACGGATTTCATCAGCCGCTACTGCGAAAACGGAGACAGCCTTGAAGACACGATGCTCCGTCTGGAAGGCGGTGCGGTCTATGCGTAACATACTCCGGAAAGAAATGCGGCTGAGCGCATCGGTGCTCTCATACCTGTTTATTCTGTCTGCCCTGATGTTTCTGCTGCCCGGTTATCCCATTCTGGTCGGGGCCTTTTTCGTGACACTCGGCATATTTCAGGGCTTTCAGAAAGCCAGAGAGGCAAACGACATTGTATTTTCCGTACTCCTTCCTGTCGCCAAGAAGGATATTGTAAAGGGGAGGTACCTGTTTGTCTGCCTGATCGAGGGCTGTGCGCTCCTGCTGATGGCAGTCATTGTCTGTTTGCGCATGACGGTCTTATCAGATGCCGCTGTATACCGCAGCAATGCTCTGATGAATGCCAATTGCTTTGCGCTGGGTGTGGCGTTTGTGATCTTCGGTCTGTTCAACTGGATCTTTGTAGGCGGATTCTTCAGGACAGCCTACAGTTTTGGACGTCCCTTTGTGCTCCATATCATAGTCTGCTTCCTGGTGATCTTTGCGGCGGAAGCGCTGCACCATGTTCCGGGACTGGAAAGGCTGAATGCCTTCGGCACGGATGATATTGCCATGCAGCTGATGCTGCTGGCGGCAGGAATCCTCATATACTTTGTGACAAGTGTGCTGTCGTGCAGCAGGGCATGCAGAGCGTTTGAAGAAATCGATCTTTGAGGAGAATACGGCAATGCTGAAAGATAATCTGGTCACGCTGCGGAATCTTCATGGGTATTCGCAGGAGGCGATTGCGGAGAAGATAGGCATTTCCCGGCAGGCGTATGCAAAATGGGAAACCGGTGCCACGGTTCCTGATGTGGAAAAATGCAGTCTCCTGGCGGAAGTATACGGGACGACGATAGACAGCCTGATCCGAACGGAACCGCTGGAAGGTGTGGGCATGATTCCGCCTGCGCCAAAGGGAAAGAATATCTGGGGAACCGTTGCGGTGAGTGACAGAGGTCAGATTGTGATTCCCAAGGGTGCGAGAGATCTGTTCGGGCTGTCGGGAGGCCGGCGGGTGATTGTTCTGAGTGACGAAAACGGGATTGCCCTGGTACCGGAGGAAACATTCGTGGCGAACATGAAAAGAACCATGGAATTGATGGAAAGAAAGGCCGATGAACCATGAGCATGCGCGGATGCGTACCGGATTCTGCGATGCCATGTCCGCTTCCGCCGGAGAAAACCGAAACAAGACGTGTTCCATGAGCGGCGACGGAGAATGAAAATGGTACTATAATGATCGGGGCCGATGCGTCTCACCGGCGTGTCAGCCCCGGTTATTTTGCTTTTTTTGAAGCATTCCCCTGCGTAAGGTATTGCTTGTTACGCAGCGTCATGTAGTAGGATGCGTGGCGAGAGGAGGTGAAGGCTATGCCAAAATACACGACGGGAGAGCTTGCAAAACTCTGCGGCGTTACGGTCCGTACAGTTCAGTACTATGATACCAGGGGCATCCTGATTCCCAGTGAGCTTTCCGAGGGCGGAAGACGGCTGTATTCGGATGGCGATCTGAAGCGCCTGAAGATCATCTGCTTTCTGAGGAACCTGGATCTTTCCATCGACGCTGTTTCCCAGATCCTGAAGGAAGAGCATCCTGAAAAAGTGATTTCACTGCTGGTGGAACAGCAGGAGCAGGCCCTTATGGATGAAATCTCCGACAAAGAGGAGAAACTGGAAAAACTGCGTGAACTGAAAACCGGGCTGAAAGACAAAACAGACTTCTCGCTCGAAACCATCGGTGACATAGCCGTATTCATGGAAGGCAAGAAGAAACTGAAAAAAATGCGCTGGATGATGATCCTGACCGGAATCCCGGTTTCGGCGCTGCAATGGTTTTCCATCATTTTCTGGATCATCAGGGGCATCTGGTGGCCGTTCCTTGTCTGGGTGCTGGTGGCGGCTGTCTGGGGCACACTGGTCAGCCGGTACTACTTCAATCATGTGAAATACATCTGCCCGGAATGTCATGAGGTATTCAGGCCCACTCTGAAGGAAGCTTTCTGGGCGAACCATACCCCCACAGCGCGCAGGCTGACATGCACCATGTGTGGTCATAAGGGCTTCTGTGTGGAAATCTGGGGAGGTGACGGGGAATGACGGAGTTTGAGAAGATTGTCATTGGCCGAGACAGCGTGCCGGCGCTGGCCGTGACCGTCCTTCTGATGATCGCAGTTCCTGTCATATTCTTCATTCTGTGGCGCGGGAGGCATAAAGCGCAGACGAAGCTCAGCTGGCTTATAGCCGGTGCGGTGGGATTTGTTGTCTCGGCCCGGGTACTGGAGCTCGGTGTACATTATTTCTGTATCGTCATGGATAATCCCGTTTCCAGATTCATTCAGGGAAATACTGCCGCATTCGTCCTGTATGGGGTCACCATGGCGGGCGTTTTCGAAGAATGCGGACGGCATATCATTCTGAAATACGTTATGAAAAAGAACCGTACCCGCGAGAATGCGGTCCTGTATGGAATCGGTCACGGCGGAATCGAGATCCTGGCAGTTCTCCTGCCTTCGATGATTCTATTTCTTGCCATTGCGGTGCTGTTTTCCACGGGAGACAGGGAAAACGCGCTCAGAACCCTGAAGATCACGGAAGATACCGCGGCGTCTGCCCTTCCATCCGTTCAGGCGGCTGCCTCGTTTGGCTGGGGCATGATGGCAATGAATGTCATGGAACGCGTATTCGCGATGCTGCTCCATATCGGGCTGACCGTCATCGTATACTGCGGCATCGTGCAGGGGAGGAAGACGTGCCTGCTGTTGGCAGTTGTCCTGCATATGCTGATGGATACGTTCCCGGCACTGTATCAGAGAGGCCTGGTGCCGCTGTGGGCAGTGGAGGTATGGACCGGTGTCTGGACATGCATTGTTGCATGCATTGCCGTGAAGCTGTACCAGCAGATGGAAGGAACTTCTCCGGCCGATATCGTTTCATAAGCCGTGCGGAGACGGCTTTTGCCGGCAGCGGGGTTCCGCATGGAAAAGCCTCTGTTTCTCATGGATGCCTGCTCCTTGACCTGTATGCATTTGCAGGTGAAGGAGCTTTTTTTATATAATGATGGTAATCCCTTCTCTCTGAACGGCGCATCATGCCGGAGGGGGAGGAACGGGCGCTTGATTTTTCCGTCGGTACGGTACATCATATATCCGGAGAACATCACGCCCGCGCAGAGCCGGGGATGGTCCGGAGGTCAGTGCCGCAGCGGGATGATCGGAGGAAGCGTGTGAAAAAGGTGTATGTCAATCCGCAGTGGCAGGGCGGAGCGGATTTTTCCACCTGGCATGGAGCGGAAGAACTGAACATGTATCTGGATGGGCAGGACTATGCAGTCATGCTCTGTAGGCGCTTTTCTGCGTGACAGGGCAGGGAAGCATCAATGCCGCCATCGGCGGGGAAAATGGAATGCAGGAGGCGTAAACGCATGAAGATTCTTGTACTGAACGGCAGCCCGAGACCGAACGGGAATACGGCCGGAATGGTAAAAACCTTTCAGCAGACCGCGGAAGAACACGGGCATGAGGTCAAGGTGGTCCATGTCTGCAGAATGGATATCCATGGATGTCTTGCCTGCGAATACTGTCATGGGAAGGGAAAGGGCCAGTGCATTCAGAAGGATGATATGCAGGCTGTCTATGCGGAACTGCGCGACACGGAGATGCTTGTGCTTGCCTCGCCGATCTATTATCATGGGATTTCCGGACAGCTGAAATGCGCAGTGGACCGTTTCTATGCCGCGCTTTATCCGAAGGCGCCTGTATCGCTGAAGAAGGTGGCCATGTTCCTCAGCTCCGGCGATGATCATATGTATGACGGGGCAGAATTCTCATACGACGGGGATTTTCTTGGATATCTCGGCCTGGAGGGGCTGGGCATCTTCACAAACCATGACAGCCATGTCATGGACAGGATCAGAGACATGGCTTCATCTCTGTAAGGGGACACATAGTGCCCGGTACTCACGAGGAAAGGAGCGGTAAGGATGCTGGAAACGGGAACAAGGGCGCCGGAGTTTTCTCTGCCGGACCATAACGGGAAGATGCACAGCCTTGCGGACTATCGGGGCAGAAAGGTGATCCTGTACTTCTGTCCCGCGGACATGAGCCCCGGCTGCACCAGTCAGGCCTGCGGTTTCCGGGATCTGTATCCGCAGATACGCGAAAAGGGCGCTGTGGTGCTGGGCATAAACGCGGACAGCGTGGCATCCCACAGAAAGTTCATGGAAGAACACGGACTGCCCTTCACGCTTCTGTCTGATCCGGACAGGACGGTGCTGCAGGCATACGATGTCTGGAAGGAACGGTCCATGTTCGGAAAGCCCGTGATGGGGATTGAGCGTTCCACGTATCTCATTGACGAGGAAGGAACGATTATCCGGGCATTTGGCCGGGTAAAGCCGAAGGACAATGCCAGGCAGATGGTCAGGGAACTGTAAATATGGCCGCGGCTGTAAGACGGAAAAACCGAAAACAGCGGACATGCTGGACGGAACGGTGAAAAGCTGCCGCGTCCGTATCCCGGAAAGCGCGGGGGATGCAGTGACGGAGGAATGAAAGGAATCTCAACGGAACGGGCAGAGCAATGCTGGAGGAGAATAAAGATGAATCGAAACATCCTGACGGCCATCCTGGTATGGTTTCTGGTGCTTTCCATGACCGGCTTCAGTCCTGTGCATGCGGAAGAAAGCGCGGGTATCATTTCGCTGCAGCAGGAGGCGGAGCTGCAGCTCGAAAAAGAGCTTGGCGCTTTTGAGATTACCGCCAATCAGAGGGAACTGGCAAAACACAATGAAGCGGGATATCCCGTTCTGGATGCGGGAAGAGGCAACCCCAACTGGATCAATACACAGGCACGCTATGCCTTTACCCGTTTCTGCGACTTTGCCACCCGGGAATGTGAACTGGACATGTGTGAGGGCACCATGGCGGGGCATGCGCGGAAGGAAGGCATAGGCGAGCGTTTCCAGGCCGCCATGGACCCGGACAATAATGTGGACGCATTCCTGCTCAGCGCCGTGGACTGGTGCGTCCAGGCCCTGGGCATGGACCGGGACGTGCTGCTGAAGGAACTGGCGGATGCGGCGATCGGTGATTACTATCCGACACCCAGCCGCTGTCTGCCCTGCATTGAGCAGATCCTGAACGCGTATCTGCAGTCCACGCTGTATCACGGCGTGGACCTGGCCGGGGAAACGCAGGTCTTTCCCACGGAGGGCGGAAGCGCGGCCATGGTGTATATCTTTGAGGCGCTCAGTCACAACCGTCTGCTGAAGGCGGGAGACCAGATCGCCATCGGCACGCCGATCTTCACGCCCTACATGCAGATTCCGTCGGTGAAGGATTACGGGCTGGTGTCTGTGGACGTCGCAAGCACGGAAGCGGATCAGTGGGATATCGCGGAGACAGAGCTGGCCAAGCTGGAGGACCCTTCCGTGAAGGCGTTTTTCCTGGTCAATCCGTCGAACCCGGCATCCCATGCGCTGTCGGAAAAGACGCTGGCACGCCTTGTACAGGTGGTGGAAAAGAATCCGGACCTGATCATTCTGACGGATGATGTGTACGGAACATTTGTGGAAGACTTTCAGACGGTGTACAGCGTGCTGCCGCACAATACGATTCTGGTGTATTCCTTTTCCAAGCTCTATGGCGTGACCGGATGGCGCGTCGGCATGATCGCCATGAACCGGGACAATGTCTGCGACCGGCTGCTGGGCGGACTGCCTGAAATTGACAGGGCATTTCTGCGCAGCGAGTATTCCATTGTGTCGTCTGAGCCGGATGCAATGAAATTCCTGGACCGTGTGGTTGCGGACAGCCGGTCCATCGGCCTGTACCACACAAGCGGTCTGAGCACGCCGAGCCAGGTGTTCATGGCGCTCATGTCCCTTACGCATCTGGTGAACGCTGAGGAGGATCCGTATATCCGTCTGGCCAACGAGACGGTGCGCGCGCGGTATCAGGCACTGATGGAAGCATTGGGACTGCCGGCGGATGACAGCGCGCAGAACGCGCAGTACTATACGCTGGTGGATGTGCTGGCCGTTGCCGCGCAGCGGTATAACGCGGATTTTGCCGAGTGGCTCAGAGAAAGCCGCACGGAGATCGATTTTCTGAATGATCTTGCCCTGAGGAAGGGTGTTGTCCTCATGTACGGCCCTGGCTTCAGTGCACCGGAGGGAACCGTGCGCATCTCCCTGGCCAACCTGAACGCGGAGGACTATGTGGAGATTGCCGGCAGGCTGTATGAGCTGCTGGAGGATTATTATGCGGAATATGAAGAAAGCGCGTCTCTGGAGCCTGCGGCATAACTTTTGACGCGCAGAACTGGAAAACGGCTGGCAATTCCAGCCGTTTTCCATTGGATTCCCTATGCAGAAAAGCTTCCCGTCTTCTGTGAAATGTCCACGGAAGACGGGAAGTTTTTTCTGCGTGTATTGAATTCAGGCCTGCCCTGAGGATAGGGACCGCCGCCGTTCCAGAGCACCACAATATTGCCGGCGATTTCCGGGGCGGCATTGAGTGCCGCGGCCACGTTGGTCATGGCCCCCTGAACGGCGATATAGAGCTTCCCGGGCTTTGAGGCTTCCTGAATCAGAAACTGCACGCCTTCGCTGTCCGGCGCGTCATCCACGCTGTTCAGCGGCATGGCACACCCGCGCAGGCAGGGCACATCGTCCATCTCCGCCAGGACCAGGAGCCTGCGGACTTCCCGAAAGCTTTTTTCCATGGAAGTGCCGGAATACCCGGCCTTCTGTTCAAAGTGCGCGGCCACAATGCCGCATATATGCTTCCGGGCGGGACAGAGGATTACAGGGTCCGGGGCAGTGTGCCGAGGATGGCACGGGTTTCCTGGGGGCTGGCCGGTTCAAGGCCCATGGCATGGATGAGCTGTACTAGGCGCTCCACGACCTGGTAATTGTACCGGGCGTATTCGCCGGGGGCCAGGTAGGCACTGTCCTCAAAACCGATCCGGACAATGGAAGCGCCGAGCGCCATGGCGCCCGCGAGAAAATCCCAGTTATCCCGGCCGTAGTGTGTCACGCCCCAGCGCGCGTCCGCAGGGACGGCGGACCGGAAGGCGGTCAGGCAGGTCATGTCTGGCTGCATCCCGCCCTGATGCCCGAATACCAGGTTGTAGAAAATGGGGCGGCGGTAAGGTGTGCGCGCGGCACTGCGCTCGATATTGTAGATCATGCCGATATCAAACACTTCCACTTCGGGGATGATGCCGCGGTCATAGGACTGTCTGGCACAGTAGTCGATATCGGAATCCGTATTGATATACAGCGCGCCGTTCAGGTTGGTGCTGCCGCCGTTCAGGGAAGAGCTCTCCACCCGGGGATAGGCCAGCGGATGGCAGCGCTCTTCAATGGTCATATCGGAAATGCCGCCGGTGGACGCCTGCACCACCACGTCTGTACGCTTCAGGATTTCTTCGAATGTATCGATGAAAAAGCCGGTATCCGGTGTCAGACTGCCGTCCGGACGGCGGCAGTGCAGATGGCACATGCCGGCTCCGGCCTGTACGCACTGCCTTACATCCTCGGCCAGGGCGGTTTTATCAATGGGCGTTCCGGCCTTGACCGGTGCCAGGGAAATGATGATCTTCCGGGACATGTTTTTATCCTTCTTTCAGCACAGGGTTTCCACAATGGTGCGCAGCGTGCTTTCGCTGCCCACATTGCCGGGAAAGATGATATAGGAAAGGCCAGGGAACAGGCTTTCGCTTCCGGTTTTCCAGACAGGGATTCCGGGCTGCGCCTGTCCGAGTACCAGGGCCTTTTTCACTTTCAGGGCTTTGACGCCCACATCGCTGGAGGTGATGCCGCCCTTGGCGATGAGAAAACGGGGACGGAAGGACAGGGAAGAGACCACGGATGTCAGGGCATCGGAAATCTCTACCGAGATGGCGAGCATGCGCTCGGGCGTCATGCCTTCCGGCGCGATGAGCGCGCGGCTTGTAAAGACCACGGCTGTTTCCCCGCTCTTCATGGCTTCTTCGGCCAGAGCGGTGCACCGCACGGTTTCCTTCCGGAGCATGCCCGGGATGTTCCAGCCGCTTACGTCAAACTCGATGAACCGGAGGGGACAATTAGACAGACGCAGGCAGTTCAGCTGGTCGGTGGTTTTCTTTACATGGGAGCCGATGATGACCAGACCGCCTGTCCGGGCACCGGGGTCAATCATTTCCTCCCGGGAAAGCAGGGGACGGTCAGATACATGCCCGAACACCTTCGGCACGGCTGCCGCGCTGCGGAGCATGTAGTGCCTGCCTTTTCTGGCAAGCCGCATGAGAATGGCGGCCATGGCCTTGACGTCCGTCTCTTCCAGGGCATCGGCGACAATGTAATGAAAGCCCTCAGCGCTGAGCAGCTTCTGCTCCACGGCATCCCATTCAAGGCCGCGGAGTGCCCTGAGCGTAATGTGCAGCACAGAATCCGCTGGAATATGGCCGCCGGATTTTTCCTGAATATACAGGGCCAGATCGGAATGCTGGTACCCGAATGTTTTGTCCTTCGCGAACTCGGTCAGGGCTGCCGGGGTCAGCTGATCCCCCTCCTTGACATAATGGATGCCGTTTACGGTAAAGCGGCCGCCTTCCCGGAAGAAGGGGCACAGAACCTCACCGCAGAAGGGCGGATGACCTTTCTGTTCCAGGGTTCTGCGCAGCACCAGGGTTTCCAGCGGGTAATGACCGCGCAGGGTGGAATCGCCGCGGGAAATGACGGTCAGTGTTTTGCCGGCTTTCAGGGCAGCACGGCTTGCGTTTTCGGCAATTTCCCGGTGCACGGCGGATGTTTTTTCCGCGGAGAAGCTGCGGGAATTGGTGAGCACGAAAAACATGCGGTCTTCCTGCATGGCCTGGAACAGCGTATTTTCACTCCAGTCAGTGACCACGGGAATATCATGGACGGTCTGTACGCCGGTGGGGTCGTCATCCAGCACCATCACACGGTTGTGAAAGCCCTGCCAGGCTTCCTCGTACAGCTTCTGCACCGTGGCGCGGGCGTCGGCGTCCTTCCACAGCGCTTCGCATTCGGAAAAAAGCGTTTCGGCCTTCAGAGGCATGGTCTCATCCATGGCTGCTTACCTCCCGCCAGGCCAGGGGCATCCAGATCAGCATCTCACCGTCTCCGCGGTTGTCCCAGGCGTAATAGGGAATCAGGCGCGCCTTTACCGGGCGCAGATCTTCCGGATCGAGAGTGCGGTAGAGGCTTTCGCGCTTTTCCCCGGAGACGGTGCGGCACAGAAGGGTGGTTTCATAGGCAGGAATGGTCCGGCCGTCCATGGTGAGCTCGGTTTTCGTGAACATGGGATGCACGGGGAGCATAAGGTCCTGGAGGCTTTCTGCATCCGGCGCGTCCGTGCTTTCCAGGCAGTATACCAGCGGCCCGGCTTCCACGGCGGCGCGTCCGCGGTTTTCCTCAATCATGCCGTTGCCCACGGTAAGGCGCGGGCTGGCGGGCAATGACAGCGTGCAGCTGAAGTCCCTGCCGGCAGGCACTTCCACGTACTGGCCTTCTTCCAGTGTCTGTGTCTGTCCATTGACAGTCAGCAGGGCATGTTCCGCCCAGCCGGGTACGCGCAGGTGCAGCGCAAAGGGCACACCGTTGCTCTCCGTCACGCGGAAGACGATGGTTCCGTCAAAGGGATATCCGGTTTCCTGGGAAAGGGTGAAGGACGCGCCGTTTTTCAGCGTGAACGCGGCGGTGCTGGCCCCGTACAGGCCGGTCCATACGCCGGAATCATCCGCCGCATAGGCATACTCGGAGGACTCGGCCAGGGTGCGCGCCAGATTGGGCGGGCAGCAGTAGCTGGTAATGTACTCGGTGCGCTTCTGGCCCCAGATCAGCTCAAAGGCCAGGTTCCGCGCACGCTCCAGCATGTTTTCATAGAAGAATTTTCTGCCGTCCAGGCTCATGCCGGCCATGTTCACATTGAGCATCATGCGCTCGAGCATGTCCATGTATTCCGCCCGGGGATCGATCAGGAACATGCGCCAGGCCCAGAACACGCCGCCCAGGGACGCGCAGGTTTCATTGTAGGCAGTGATATTGGGCAGCTGATACTCGTAGCCGTAGGCCTGGTGGACCAGCTGATGATGGAAGAAATTCCCATACGGGGAAGCGCCGTTGTACAGGGCTCCGCAGCCGCCGGTCAGATAGATCTTCTGGCTGACCAGGTGATGCCACACGCTTTCCAGGACTTGACGGTAATCCGGGTCGCCTGTCTCCATATACAGGTCCGCGAGCCCGGCGTACAGGTAATTGGCGCGGACGGCGTGGCCCACGATTTTTCTGTGCTCCTTAAGGGGCAGACGGTCCTGGTTGTCATCCAGGCCGTTTTTTACGGAATCCCGCAGCCTGACAGCCAGGTGCGCCAGTTCCAGGTACTGCCTGTCCCCGGTGGTCCGGTACAGCTCGATCAGGCCCATGTAATGGGAAGGGCATACGGCGGTTTTCACTTCCCCCGTGCGCGCGGCTTCCTCATACAGGTTTTTCAGGTAGCCCGCGGCCTTTTCCGCCACGCGCAGAAAGCTGTCCTTTCCCGTGAGCCGGAAGTACAGGCAGGCGGAGGTGAACATGTGCCCCATGTTGTACACCTCAAAATCATTGATGTTTGCCTGACGCATGGGTCCGCTGCCGTGCATTTCCCCGATGATCTGCTTGGTGGAAAGATAGCCGTCCGGCTGCTGGGCCCGGGCGAACAGGGCAATATAGTCCTCCAGCTGGTCCAGAAGCTGCCGGTTGCCGGTCCTGACGGCGGTGTATACGGCGGCCTCAAACCACTTGTAGAAGTCCCCGTCACCGAATACCGTGCCGGCAAAATCCCCCTCGGCTTCGCCCGCGGCGATGCGGAAGTTTTCCAGCACATGGCTGATATCCTTTTCCTCAAACATATGCTGCAGGTGCGGCACCGTGACACGGGCGACAGTATCGAACCGCTCCCTGTACAGCCCGCTCTTCCATTCCACATTCCTGTAGGGAACGGTTGTCAGGCGCGCGTAAGGGGAACGGGCGGTATCGGTAATCATGAAATCAGTCCTTTCGCCTGCAGTGCTTTCCTCAGTTCCACGGCTCCGAAGCGGGGACTGGACAGCGTGGGAATGTTCACGGCGCTTTCGATATCCTTTTCCACATAGGCCATGGAGCCCTGGGCGAGCACGATCACGTCCACCTGTCCGGCCATGCGCTCAGCGGCGCTGATGAGCAGGGCACGGAACTGCTCCTGGTCCATGTTGAAGGCGTCCACGAGCCCGTCCACAAGCTCCACATGCCTGCCCATTTCCCGGGCGGTGCGCATGATGGTGTTCTTGGTGGGCTCCAGCGTGGTGGCAAGGGTGGCCAGCACGCCGATGCGCCTGCCCATGCGCGCGGCTTCCCGGCACATTTCCTCGTCAATGCGCACAACGGGCACGCCGATGTATCGGGCAGCGCTCTGGAAGGCGTCCGCGACCTCGCCCACAGAGGAGCAGATGTTCAGTATGGCGTCCGCGCCCTGCTGCACAGCGGCTGTGTACATGCCGATCAGCCGGGCCGCCGCACCGGGCGTTACATAGCCCGCGTCCCGGACCTCCGCAATGATGGTGGGATCCGCGCTGCTGATGATCTCGGCCTCAGGACCGATGTTTTTCCGGACTTCCCGTTCCACCAGTTCGATCAGTTCGGGGGTTGTGCCTGTATAAACCAGTGCCGCTTTCATGTGAAATCTCTCCTCTACTTTATGCTTTGCCAAGACAGCCGAACAGCTGCATTTTGCTGAGACATACCTGACGGATGGCTGCGAGCCCGGGCCTGAGGGTGATCAGCTGCTGAAAGGCCGGATCTTCCTTGTCCCTGCCGCTCTGAAAAAATATCCGGGTGGCCCGGGAAAAGGCTTCCCGGCATTCCGAGTTTACATTGATCTTTGTGATCCCGTGCTGAATGGCCCTGTGGACCATGGCATCCGGGATGCCGGACCCGCCGTGGAGCACCAGGGGCAGAGGCGCGACAATTGCCCGGATCCTGTCCAGCAGGGGAAAGTCCAGCCCCTTCCAGTCCAGGGGATAGGCGCCGTGCACATTCCCGATGCCGGCCGCCAGAAGATCTATGCCCAGGGCCGCGATTGCGGCACACTGCTCGGGATCCGCAAGCTCGCCGCTCTTCTCGCCGCCGTCCTCCCCGCCGGCCACAGGTCCGATTTCCGCTTCCAGGGACGCGCCTTTTTCATGACACAGGGAGGACAGAAACGCCGTCTTCTCCGCGTTTTCCGAAAACTCCAGCCGGCTGCCGTCGAACATGATGGAACTGAAGCCGCTGTAGAGCGCTTCCAGCGCCTGCGTGTAGCTGCTGTGGTCCGCGTGCAGGCACACCGGTACGGAAATACGGTCATAGGCCATCATGTTCTTCACGGTATCGGCGATGGTCCGGTACCCGCCGAGCTGGGCGGCCGCGCCGCCGGAGACCCCCAGAATCAGGGGGCTTTCCGTCTCCTGCGCGCAGGCGAGGAATGTGCGGATGGATTCCAGATTGCTGATATTGAACTGCCCGACGGCATAATGCCCTGCCTGAGCTTTCCGGACAAGCTCGGCGGCGTTTACATAGCTCATGCGATATACCTTCTTTGCTTTCCTGAAACGGTCTGACCGTCCGTGTCAGAGCACGCCCTCGTCTTCCCGGTCCAGGCTCAGGATCATGACGTCCCGGCCAGGGATATGCACGCTTCCTGTCACGCTCTGATGCGAGAGCAGGTCGGTGAGCTGCGCGCGGCCAAAGTCCACGCAGGCTTCGGACGCGTTGTGATTCAGAACAAAGATCACGGTATGCTCCGGGGTCACGCGGCGCGTAATTTCCACGCCGGCGTCGGCATGGAACAGGCCTTTCAGGCCTGTGTCCCGGCAGATCCTGTCCAGGAGATCGCCCAGGAAGGCGTCCTCCGGCTGGGTGCCGATATAGTAGGCCGTGCCCTGGCCGAACGCGTTCCTGGTGACGCAGGGCATGCCGGCATAGAAGTCACTGCCGTAGACAGCCAGCGTTTCTGCGGAGCGCGCGTGCAGAAGATCGCACAGGAAGGTGCAGGTGTATTCCTGGCGCGGGAACATGGCGCTGTTGTCCATGAACATGCGGTTGCTTTCCTCGGGCCGCAGGGCGTCTGTTTCCTCCACCCAGATGCCCAGCACATCGCGCAGCTTTCCCGGGTACTCGCCGAACACGCACCGGTCGTTCTCGTCGGCCAGGCCGCTCATGACGGTGGCGACGAGCGTACCGCCGCCGCGCACATACTCGGTCAGCTGTTCCGCCACGCCGGGCTTGGTCATGTACAGCATGGGCGCCACCACAAGGGAATAGGCGGAATAGTCCGTATCCGCGGCAGGGTTCACAAAGTCCACCGGGATATTGCGGTCATGGAAGGGCTTGTAATACCTGGACAGGGTCTTCAGGTAGTCCATGTCCTTGCTGGGCCCGCTGGCCAGCTCCAGAGCCCACCAGTTGTTCCAGTCCATGAGCATGGCGGCCCTGGCCGGGGTGCGGCCCTGAAGGAACACGCTGCCCAGCTGCTCCAGCTCATGCCCGAGCGCTTCCGCTTCCCGGAAGACCCGGGTGTTTTCATGACCGGCATGGCTGATAATGGCGCCGTGGAATTTCTCCTGTCCGGCCACGGACTGGCGCATCTGGAAGAACAGGCAGGTGTCCGCGCCGTGGGCCATGGCCTGATAGGACAGCAGCCGGACTTCGCCGGGGCGCTTCAGCTTGTTGTAAGGCTGCCAGTTCTGCTGGTTCGGGGACTGCTCCGTGAGCACATAGGACTGGCCGCCCTTGAGCGAGCGCATGATATCGTGCTTCATGGCCACGAAGTGCGGCGGATCCTGGGGCCAGGGATAGTTGTCCCAGCCCACCACGTCCATTTCCCGGGTAAAGGTGAACTGGTCCAGCTTCTTGATGAACCCGCTCATGTTGGTCAGGATCGGGATTTCCGGATTATAGCTCTTCAGGACGTCATACTCATTGCGGAAGCACTCCGCGGTGGAATCCGTGAGGAAGCGCATGTAGTCCAGCTGAATGGCGGGATTGAACCGGTAATCGTCATTGAGCTCGGTGGGCAGGGTGACTTCCTCAAAGGAATACACGGTGCGTCCCCAGAAGGACGTATGCCAGCGCTCGTTCAGGCCCTCCACGCTTCCATAGCGCCGGCGCAGCCAGAGCCGGAATTTCGCCTGACAGGTGGGGCAGTAGCATGACGTGCCGTACTCGTTGGACACATGCCACATGGCCAGGGCCGGGTGATGCGCATAGCGTTTTCCGAACTCATGGGCGATGGCGGCGGCTCTTTCGCGGTATTTCAGGCTGTTCACGCAGAAGAAGACGCGCATGCCGTGGGTACGCTTCCGGCCCTGGATATCCACCGGCAGCACCTCGGGATACCGGGTGGAAAGCCAGGCGGGCTGAGCGGTGGTGGGAGTGGCCAGGCATACACGGATGCCGTTCTGCCAGATCACGTCAATGATATGCGTGAGCCAGTCAAAATCGTACACGCCCTCGTCCGGTTCCAGTTTCGCCCAGGAGAATACGGGAAGGGTCAGCAGATTGATCCCGGCCTTCCGGAACATGCGCATGTCTTCCTGGAGTGTCTTTTCGTCCCACTGATCGGGATTGTAATCACCGCCGAAGTAAATTCTGTCCGCCTGCTTCAAGGGGTCCAGCCTCCTTATTTCTTTTGAATTACGGAATCGCGCATGATGAGCTGCACGCTGACTTCTGTCTTCAGGGCGCAGGGCATGCCGTCTGCGGGCAGGGAGAGCAGCATGCGCACGGCTGTCTCGCCCATTTCCTTGCGGAATACCCGGACCGTGCTCAGCTGCGGCGTGCACGCGAGACAGATGGGCGTGTCATCCATGCCGATGATGGATACGTCCTCCGGCACGCGGTAGCCCGCTTCACGGATGGCGCGCATGCAGCCGATGGCCATGCTGTCATTGGCCGCGAAAAATGCTTCCGGCAGTTTTCCGCGCTCCTGGATCAGACGCTTCATGTCCTCATAGACCCGGTCAATGGTGGGATAGACGGACCAGATCCTGTCTTCCCCGAGGCTCAGGCCCTTCTCCTCGAGAAAAGCCTTCAGGCCCTGCATGCGCTCGGTCATATTGCTGAAGCCGATGCTGCTGGTAATGTGCTGTATGTCCCGGTGTCCGGCCTCGTAAAGCGCCTGGCCGGCCAGATAGCCGGCCTGCCAGTTGTTCATGACCACGGAGTGGACCTGCTCCTGACGGAACAGATTGTCCAGCACCACAATGGGGGAGGCGAAACCTGAGAACCGCTTCAGGTCCTCGGAACTCATTTCCGTGCCCAGCAGAATGATGCCGGCGCATTCTTCTTCCCGGAAGGATTCCATCTGCCGGGCAAAGTCCTCATCCTTCCGCGCATTGACATGGCTGATCACCAGGTCCAGGCCGGCCCGGTGGCATTCAAGCTGAATGCTCTCAATGATTTCGGAAAAGAACTGGTTTTCCTTGACCACCATGCCGTGGGCCTGGTAGGCGATGAAGCGCATGTGCCGTCTGGGTCTGGCGGGCTCCCGGTTCAGTCCGTAGCCCATTTCCCGGGCAATGGCCAGGATGTTTTCCTGAACGGATTTGCTCACGCCTGCCCGGCCGTTGAGCGCGTTGCTCACGGTTGCGGGGGAGACATTGGCGCGTTCAGCAATGTCACGCATGGTGTATTTCATGGGAAAGTCCCCTTTCTGTGCAGGTTTTCCTTCCGCTGTATTGTACTGAAGAAATAAACAAGCGTCAATTTTGGACTAAATATTTATAAAAATGAAATGGAACCGGCCTGAGGCAGACCATCTGCCCGGGCGTAAACGACGGTATTCCCCTTCCGGATCCGGACAATGGCGCAGACAGATGCGCGCCAGGCCCGGGCTTTTCCGGACTGGAACCCTTCTTCGGAGGCGGGATCGGCGCTTCCGCAGGCGAGAATATCCCCGCCCGCACAGTCAAAGGAAATGGTCCTGTGATCAAAGGCACAGGGGATTCCGGCATCATCGGTGATGCAGGCTTCCACCCAGGCCAGGTTCCCAAAGCGCCGGGCTGAGAGCGAAAGGCGGGCAGGCTTTCCCGGAGTCCGGATGCTGCTGCGGTTCCCCGCGTCATCCACCGCCTCGAGAAGGCCCGGCTCATAGGTGAGATCAAAGGACGCGATGCAGTCCCGGCAATTTGTGGTGCCAATGGTCCGGCCGTTCAGGCTGAGCGTGACGGACCGGCCCGGGCTGTATACGTCCACCTGGATGGGATGTCCTTCCCAGTCGGGATAGTCCCAGGCCGTTTCTCTCTCCGGCCAGGCCCAGTAGGAGACATCGCCGTCCTCATGGAAATGCGCGGGATGCTGCACGGCGATGCATGGTTTTTCCAGAGTGCCCCAGACAGCCCTGCGATAATTACCGGCGGGATTCATGCGGCCGCACAGATCCATGTCCCCGCAGTTGGCCTGACGCCAGGGCCAGGTCTCAAAGAAGCCTTCCCCGTCCTCCGGGTGATGCCATACATGGCCGATGCCGGCTTCGCCGAGATAGTCCATGGCAGCCCATGCGAAGTCGCCGATGACCCTCGGATGCCGGAGCGTTTTCTGCCAGCACTCCAGGGCTTCCCCGGCCACGCTCTCCATGCCGCAGAGAAAGCGCTCAGGCCAGGCAGTCAGGTCATGCTCGTACCGCCGGGCGAGGTAGTTGTAGCCCGCCACGTCCAGAGGCGCGAGAAAGTTTTCGCTCAGGGCACCGAAATAATCGATGCTGTCCGGATCCTCCTTCTGCACATTGGCGGCGAGCATGTCCAGGCGGCGCTTTCCGATATTGTTGAGCGCGGCAGTGACAGGTCGTGTCCTGTCCAGGTCACGTACAAGGCCGCACATGGCGCGGCACAGGACATATCCGTTTCCGGAACCGTCCCGCTCCGGGATTTCATTGCCGATGCTCCACATGATCACGGACGGATGATGGCGGTCCCTAAGGATCATGCTTTCCAGGTCCTGTTTCCAGCGGTCCTGGAAAAACAGATGATAATCATAGGGATTCTTGCCGATGTTCCACATGTCCGTGAATTCGTCCACAACGAGAAGCCCGAGTTCGTCGCAGGCGTCCAGGAAAGCGGGAGCGGGCGGATTGTGCGCGCATCTCACGGCATTGAAACCGAATTCCTTCAAAAGCAGCGCTTTCCGGTATTCCGCGCCTGGCAGACTGACAGCGCCGAGCAGGCCGTTGTCCTGGTGCACGCAGCCGCCGCGGAGCTTAATGGGCCCTCCATTGAGCAGCAGTCCCTGCTCTCTGTCCAGCCGGACTTCCCGAAAGCCCACGGGGATGGACGCGGTGTCCAGGAGAACATCATCCGCATACAGGTCCGCGGTCAGGGTGTAGAGAACCGGGGTTTCCGGCGTCCATGCCCGGATGGATGTCAGGACTTTTTCCAGGCAGAGCGCGGGTTCGGTAATGGGGAGACGGGACTGGAACATGGCCAGGCCTTCCGGGTCCTTCAGGGTGACGAGCAGGGTATGGTCTTTGTGCACGCTTTCAGAAGACACACGGATCTGCGCACTCAGATGCCAGTCGTCACCGGCCTGGATGGTGTCGGCATGCAGGCCACGGGGCTCGATATGTGCCCGCGGGCCCTGGAGCAGGTATACAGGCCGGCATATGCCTGTGCCCATGTACCATCGGGCATTGGGCAGGGCATTGCCGTGCACGTTCACACGGATTTTCTGCACGCCGGCGCGCAGATGTGGGGTCAGATCGGCAAGGAAGGACAGGCAGCCATAGGGCTGCCGGACGATCAGGGTGTCGTCCAGATACACTTCCGCGCCGGGGAACACGCCCTCGAACTCCAGCATGACCTGCCGGGAAAGCATGTCTTCCGTGACATGAAGTTCCCGATCGTAGATGATGTCGGCACCCTGAAACCAGCCGCCGGCGCTTCCGGAAAAGCTTTCCGGCGTGCGCGGCAGAAACTGGCTGTAATCATGGGGCAGTGTGACCGGCGTACTGCCCGGCCTGCCCCAGATGCGGTATGTCCATCCGCTGCAGAAGTCCATGCGTTTCATGAATGCTTACTCCTTGTCCAGACGGACCACAAAACCTTCCTCGAACGGACGCTCTTCGGGCAGACGGATGGTCATTGTTTCTCCGTCGCGGGTGAAATCTACCCGGGCATCCGTGCCCAGCATCCGGGCGGAGCGCACATGCCCCAGTTCACTGCCCTCGCGCAGCGCGTGTAAATGCAGCGTGTTGTCCTGGGGAATACCGAACCCGATCACGTACAGGGCTTCGTCTGTCTGTGTATAGCGCACATCGTCCCCGGTGAGATGGTACTGTCCGCTTTCCATGGCCAGACCGTCCTTCATCTGGGCCTTGAGACGCTCGGCGTTGTAGTCCTCGTTTGTGCCGATGGTGACGCCCTCGCCGGCAATGGTGTAGGGCCGGGTGCAGTAGATGGCTTCGCCGTTCACCTGCAGCCACTCACCGATGCGCGTGAGCTGCTTTACGGCGTCCGGATGGAAGGTGCCGTCCTCCTGCGGGCCCACGTTCAGGAGCAGGCATCCGTTCTTGGCGGTGACGTCGGCAAGCTGCTGGATCATTTTCCCGGCGCTCTTGTACTTCGGATGCTGCACAATGCACCAGGTGATGTTGTCCTCCAGACGGTCATCCGTCTGCCAGAAGAAGGGCTGCTTCTCGGCAAAGCGTCCGCACTCCACGTCGAACACCCCGAGCCCGGAGGGGAAGTCCTCCTGCTTGTAGGTGATGATTCCGCCGGGCACGGCGTCATAGTAGCACTTGGCGGCCGCCAGGCGGTATTCCTCGGGCAGGATCATGACGCGTCCGTCGAAGTACAGCGCATCCGGCCGGTAGCGCTCGGCCACTTCCCGGATCTTTTCCAGCCAGATATCGCAGAACTTTTTGTCTGGCTTGCGGTAGGGGTTATAGCGGTTGGTTTCCAGGGGCAGGGCAGGCCCGTAATAGATTTCGTTGGCGGGGTCGTACACGTCCGCCTCATTGTCGGTGGACATGAACCAGCCCCAGAGCCACTGATGATGGAAGGTGGCGAGGTACTTGATGCCCTTTTTGCGGAAAGCCTCGGAGCATTCGCCGGCGATGTCCCGGTGCGGACCGGTTTTCACGGAATTGATGGGATTGATGCGGCTGTCCCAGAGGGAGTAGTTGTCGGCGTGCTCGGAGACAGGCCCGGCATATTTTGCCCCGCTGAGCCGGACAAGATCGGCCCAGGCGTCGGGATCAAAGTGTTCCGCATGAAACATGGGAATGAAATCCTTGTAGCCGAACTCGCTCAGCTTTCCATAGTGCTCCTCGTGCCAGAGGTTCTGCTTGCAGCCTTTCAGGTACATGTTCCGGGAATACCATTCGTTTTCGCAGGCGGGCACGCTGTATACGCCCCAGTGGAAAAACAGGCCGAATTTGCCGTCCCGCATCCACTGCGGGGCGTCGTGGGCAAGGGGAGCCCAGTTCAGATTCCAGCTCATGACAACACCTCCATATGATGAAACGCGACAAGGGGCAGAAAGGTCTGCTGATCCACAATGGCGCCTTCCGGCCCCTGGGGATGGCAGCCGTAGGAAAGACGGGCAGATACGCCGCAGGGGCGGGACGGTACGAGCAGAAGGTCGCAGCCGCTGGCGGAAACGGACTGGATGGGGTTTTCGCCCGCTTCATCCGTCAGCGTGAAGTCCGCGGGATCGTGCAGGCTGCGCAGCTGCACAAGCCCGGTGGTATGGGTCACGGAAAGCCGGACACTGGTGCCGCTGATCCGCGCCTCCATGGCCTGAGGCGCCTCAAAGGCAGGACCGTCGTTCAGCGCGCCGTATACCTGCCTGGCCAGCATCTGGCCCAGCATGACGTTGCCGGCTGCGGAATTGTGGATTTCGTCGGACTGGGGCAGGCCCGCGGTGGGCAGGATCCACACGCTGTCCAGCTCATGGGCAAGACTGCGCTGGATTTCCTTGATCTCCGCCCAGGCCGATGCGTCCGGCTGCGTTTCATACCGGTTGAGCTGCATGGTGAAGAAGGGAATGTTCCAGCCGAGATCCCGCCGGGCAGAGGAGGTTAAGCGGATAAAGCTTTCCCGGTAGAGCGCGGCATTGTCCGCGTCCGCGTCGGCGCATCCCTGATACCATAAAATGGCACGGACGCCGCCGGCTGAACGGATCTTGGCAATCATATTGCGGTAGAGATCGCCGTTTCTTTCCGTATCCCAGCGGGCAATGGGCGACCCGCCCTGGGCGGCCTGCACAAGGCCGACGGGCAGGCCGGTGAGGTCCGCATAGCGCCGGCCGAAGGACAGGAAGGGTGAAGTGCCCGTCACGCTCATGGGCGCGTTCAGGCAGTCGGCCGCGTCGGTGGCATCGTTCATGGGGTGGGCGGCCATATCCCATTTGCCGCTGTTGCGCTGCAGGTGCACGCGCACATCCGGCGGATCAAAGGCCCAGCCTTTGGCATAGCCCGCGGCATTGGACTGCCCGGCCATGCAGAACACGTCGCCGACGCCCAGGTGCACGCGGATATCGCCGTGGAACATCCAGTGCTCGCCTGATGCCTTGGACACCGCATCCAGTGAGGTCTCCAGGCGGTAGGGGCCGCCCTGAGGCAGGCATATGTCCGCTTCCCACTCACCCTTGACTTCCTCTCCGGTGAGACGGTCGCCGCCGGTCTGTCTGCTGCAGGGAGTCCAGGGGAGAACCCAGCTCTGGTCCTCCTCGTTCACCACGCGGATGACCGGGGTGGCGGAGGCAACGCCCGCGCGGATGGCGCCGCCCTCCAGCTGCCAGCGTCCGGCCAGATGGATCTCCGCCCTGCCGTCGCAGCGCTGAAATACCTGCCAGTCCCGGGGACCGGATTCAATGGATACGCCGTAAAACATATGGGAAATTCCTTTCAGAATAATGCTGTCTTATGTGAAACGGGCAGTGCCCGGTGCTTTCAAACTCGGTGGGGAGCTGTGCTCCCGGATGGATAACGTGATGGGAAAAGGCGATGCATCAGTGCTCTGAAAATGCGGGCCGGGAGGGATGCCTCCCGGCCCGCGGAGCATGGCAGGATATTACTTGTAGGATTCCAGGGAAGCCAGGTCAGTCTTTTCGTTGATGGTCTTGAAGAAGCCGTCGAAGTCTTCGGTCTGGCTCTTCACGCCGGCCACATACTCGTTCCAGGCCGCGTCATCGTTGATATCCAGTTCACCGGTGATGAAGCGGTTGGCATAGGTACGGGCATAGGTTTCGCAGGCGGAGGTCAGGGTGGCCTTCAGGGTGCTTTCTTCTTCCGTCAGTTTGGTCAGAGGAGCGCGGTCATAGGGAGAAATGGAATCGGGGCCGCCGTTGACAGCGGTGTCGATCCAGTACTTGCCGTCATAGTAGCCCTTTTCAGGGGACCACCAGGGCTCGGTTGCGCTGTACTGCAGAATGGTGGAGAAGATCTGGGGAACGAACGGGATGCCGGTGCGGGCGCTGCCGGAGGACATGATGCCGCGGTCAGCCAGTTCCTGGCCGGGGTTTTCAGCGTTCAGAACGCTGTCCACATAGGTGCGGGTGCCGTCTTCCAGGGTCACAAAGTCTTCGCCTTCGATGCCCCAGTTCAGCATCTTGTAGATGTCTTCGGAGTACTGATAGTCCACCAGGCGGACCACCCATTCGGGATACTCGGTGTCAGCGCTGATGATAATGCCCATGGTCAGGGTGGTGCCGAGGTTCTTGCCGCTCAGCTTGGAGCCCCACTTCCAGGCAGTGCCGAACTCGGAGGAGGGCAGGTAGGCCAGGCCCCACTCCATATCCTCGGAAACCTTGGACTGGTTCCAGGACTGCACGGAGCCGGCCCAGTTGGTGGGCACGATCAGGATGTTGCCGTTGGCAGCCTTGGCGTCGCAGGAAGCGTCGGTGGCATACTCGGGATCAATGTAGCCGGCTTCATAGAGGCCGCGGATTTCCTTGAGCATGGTGCGGAAATTCTCTTCCACGGGTCCGAAGGCCCATTCGGTGCCGTTCCAGTAGGTGGTGTCCCAGGTGTGGAAGGTGCCGACAAAGCCGCGGTAGAAAGCCATCCAGGAAGCGCCGTTGGACATGACGTACTTGGCGTTTTCAATTTCGCCGGCGTCAATCTTTTCCTTCAGGAAAGCGCACAGGGTCTTGAACTCTTCCCAGGTGGTGGCGGGCTTCAGATCGTACTTCTTCAACACGTCAAAGCGGTAGGCGTAAGCGGAGAAGCTCTGGCCGCCGGCCAGGTTCAGGTCGTTCTCATAGCCGTCCCAGAACACATAGGAGGAGCCGTCCTCGTTGTTCACGCCGGCCTGGCCGCCCACATGGCCTTTGACGAATTCGGGATAGTATACCATATAATCGGCATAATCGTTGATGTTCAGCACATCACCGTCAGCGCCGTAGCCGTTCACCAGGGGTCCCTGGGAATAGGTGCTGATGTCCGCCAGGTCGCCCGCGGCCAGAGCCACGGACTCATTGGAGCGGAAATCGTTCCAGGGCTGAACCTGCCAGGTGATGTCCAGCTTGCAGCCCAGGTAGGCTTCCATCTTTTCCTGCCACAGCTTCTGCATCTTGGTGGGCAGCTGATCGGTGCCGAAATTGGCGGTGGAAACGGTGAGCTTCAGGGTGTTGTCGGGAAGCTCGGGGAAGGTAAGACCTTCACGGTTCATGGTGCCTTCGGCGGATGCGAAGGACATGCAGCCCAGCATAAGAGCGAGCGCGAGTACCAGTGCAAGTGTCTTTTTCATGGTGAATCCTCCTTGTTTTTTTATTTTTGCCGCGTGAAAACGCGGAAAAAATCTTGGTCTGAGGGAAACGGGGTGCATCAGCCCTTTACGGCACCCACCTGCATGCCCTGTTCGAAATACTTCTGAATGAAGGGATAGATGAGCAGCAGCGGCGCAATGGTGGCCACGAGGCAGGCGTACTGCACATTCAGCGGGTTCACGGAGCCGTTGGTGAGCATCACGTTGGCGTCACTGCCGAAAGTGGAGCCCATGGCGTTGGTGGTGAACACGATGGAGCGCAGGATCATCTGAATGGGCTGGCGGGAAGCATCCTTGATGTAGAGCAGGGCGCTGAAGTAGCTGTTCCACATGCCGACGATGGCGAACAGTGAGAAGGAGGCGATCAGCGCCTTGGACAGGGGAAGGATGATGCTGACCAGAATGCGGAATTCGCCGGCCCCGTCAATCAGTGCCGCTTCCCGGATTTCGTGGGAAATGCCCTTGAAGAAGGAGCGGTACATGAAGACGTTCCAGGCGGATACGCAGGTGGGCAGGACCAGGGCCCAGGTGGTGTTCATCAGTCCCAGGTTGCGGATGTTCAGGTAGGAAGGAATCGTGCCGCCGTTGAAAAACATGGTGATCAGCAGAATCAGGCTGAAAAATCCCCTGAGCTTGAACTCCTGCACTGACAGGGCATAGCCCAGGCAGGCCGTGAGGCTGACATTGAGCACGGTGAACAGCACGCAGTACCACAGCGTCCAGAGATAGGCGGTATAAATGGCGGGCTGGGAGAACACGATTTCATAGCCCTTCACATTCAGCTCCCGGGGCAGGATGCCCACCGCGCCGCGGGTGATCATGCGGCTGGAGGAAAGGGATACGGCGATGACGTTCAGGAACGGGTAAAGAATGATGACGCAGAAGATCAGGAGCAGGAGAATCAGCACTGCATCAAAGGTCACGCCGCCGATCCTGATTCTGTTCTTCCGTCTGAATGCGGATTTCTGACTCATGATGATCTCCCTCCTTACCAGATGCTCTGTTCAGGGTCGATATAGCGGACCACATAGTTGGTGCCCACCACCAGGATCAGGCTGATGACGGAGACGAACAGGTTGACGGCTGTGGCGAACTCGAAGCGTCCGTCCTGAATGCCGATGCGGTATACATAGGTGGAAATGACTTCCAGATCCATGCGGTTGGTTTCGTTCATCATCAGGAGGATTTTGGTGTAATCCTGGGTGAAAATATTGCCGGTGTTCAGGATGAGCACGACGGTGGTGGTAGGCAGGATAGCGGGCAGGCAGATATGCCGGATTTTCTGGAAGCGGGTTGCGCCGTCAATGTTGGCCACGTCGTAGAGGGAAGTGTCCACGTTGGAAAGAGCCGACAGGTAAATGATGCTGCCCCATCCTATGCCCTGCCATATGGCCGACCCGATGAACATGGGCATGAAATAGGCCGTGCCTGCGTTCATGTTGATCCGTTCCATGCCGAAGAGCGCCCGGATATTGTTGAACAGGCCGTCCAGGGAACCGAACGTGTTCAGCATGGAGCAGATGACCACGATGGAAATGAAGTGGGGCAGATAGGAAATGGTCTGCACGGAGCGCTTGAACCAGTTCAGCTTCACTTCATTGAGCATCAGGGCCAGGATGATGGGCATGGGATAGGTGAACAGAAGAGAGAACACGCCGACTTTCAGGGTCTGCTTCAGGATGCTCCCGCAGTTCACGTTGTTGAAGAACTCCTGAAAGTTCTTGTACCAGGGATCCAGCCATGCACTGCCCCAGATGCCGCGCCGGGGCTTGTATTTCTTGAAGGCGATCAGCACGCCGTACATGGGCACATACTGGAAGATGATGACCATGGCCAGAGGCAGGAGACACAGAGCGATCAGCGCTTTCTGCTGCCAGAGAATACGGAACCACTTTTTCAGACGCTCCCACGGCGTTTTCCGGGTGATTATATGCATGGATGACGTACTGCTCATTTGCATTCTCCTCTCATCCGAAACGAAACAATTTAACTAAACAAAACTAAACAGAAATAGCTTACGCCATGGATTATAGCGCACAGGTAATTGGACGTGAATAGACTAAATGGCAATAATTCAATCCAGAATAAGCAATTCAACAAGAAATTTTGTGATTATTTTCGGGATTTTTATATAATTTTTTAGCACTTAATAAATATTACTCTTGTTTATCAGGCAGGAAATACTTCCTTTGCGGATAATTATCTTATTCGGAAAGATAAACCACGTTTTTCTGCAGTTCAGCAAATGTTAATCCGACATCGGATGGAAACTGCAGCAGAAAGCCGTGTTCAGACGGAAAGATTTTCACGGAGTCCGTTTTATAAACAAAGCCAAAATATTTAGTAAACAAATGAAGGGAGCACAGGGTCATGAATACCAGGCAGGAAAATCCTCTGTCGGATCAGATTTTTTCAGATCCCCCGGCAAGGTATCGCGGGGTTCCGTTCTGGGCGTGGAACTGCAGGGTGACAGAAGACAGGATACGCCGGCAGGTGGAATATTTCCGGCAGATGGGCATGGGCGGTGCCATGGTGCATCCGAGAACCGGCATGGATGTTCCGTATCTGTCCGATGAATATATGAAGCTTGTCTGCTTTGCGGAGGAGGAGCTCCGGAAGAGGGGGATGAGCTGCTGGCTGTATGATGAGGAGCGGTTCCCCTCCGGGGTGGCGGGCGGCCTGGTCACAAAGGATGTCCGTTTCCGCGCCCGATACATCGTGCTCTCGGATCATGTGCTTACCGGATACTGTGAAAGCAGGGAAGACTTTGACAGGGCCGTGGAAGCGGGCGAAAAGCCCAGGGGATACATTCTGTGCGATTATCAGATTGAGCTTGAGAACGGCTGCCTTTCTTCCTATAAAAGAGTGCCGGCCGGCGGCAATGTGCATGCCTGCGTGGAGCTGATGGAGGAAAGTCCCTGGTTCAACGGGGAAACCTATGTGGATGTGTTCAATCCCCGGGCAGTGGACGCGTTCCTGCAGGTGACGCATGAGAAGTATGCTGCGGCGCTGAAGGAACATATCGGGAAAAGCGTGCCAGCCATCTTTACCGACGAACCCCACATGAAGGGCAAGTACTGCATGCCTTCGGCCGGGTCCGGACGTGCCACGCTGGCCTGGACGGATGACATGAATGACACGTTCATGGAAGCGTACGGGACAGAACTTCTGGATATACTGCCGGAGCTTGTCTGGGAGGTGCCGGAGGGCTTCAGCGTATGGAGGTACCGGTATCATGAGCATGTGACGGAGCGGTTCGCCGCGTCCTACGGAGACAGGATCGGGACCTGGTGCGCTGAGCACGGCATGGCCTATACCGGACATTTCCTGTCGGAACGAACCCTGTACTCCCAGACTCTGGCGCTGGGGGAAACCATGCGGCAGTACCGGAGTCAGCAGCTGCCCGGCATTGATATTCTGGCCGGCCAGCTGGAGCTGACAACGGCCAAGCAGGCGGAATCGGTCCGGCGCCAGAAAGGCCGCAGCGGGCTTGTGTGCGAGATGTACGGGGTGCTGGAATGGGATGTCACCTTCCGCCAGCATAAGCTGCAGGGCGACTGGCTGGCCGCCCTGGGCGTCACCACCCGTGTGCATCACCTGGCATTTATGGGCATGGGCGGCGAGGCAAAGCGTGACTGGCCGGCGGCCATTGGCTGGCAGTCGCCCTGGTGGCGGCAGTATGCGGGCCTGGAGGCATACTTTGCCCGGGTGAATACGGTGCTCACCCGGGGAAGGGCAGTTGCGCATGTGGCGGTGGTACACCCCATTGAATCCTTCTGGCTGCTGTTCGGGCCCAATGATCAGACGCTCGAGAGACGGGAGCAGATGGATGAGCAGTTTGAACATCTGGCCCAGTGGCTCCTGTACGGCTGCGTGGATTATGATTATCTGTCCGAGGCCATGCTGCCGGAACTGTGCCCGGAAGGCACGTATCCGCTTCGGGTGGGGGTATGCAGCTACGACACGGTCATCGTGCCGCCGGTAATCACGCTGCGCTCATCCACGCTTGAGAGACTGTCGGCCTTTGAAAAGGCGGGCGGAAAACTGATCTGGCTGGGCGGTGCGCCGGAGCTGGTGGACGGGGAACGTTCGGATCGGGCCGAAAGGCTGTGGGTATCCGGCGTACACCTGCCCATGGAACGGGCAACCCTGCTGAATGCGCTCCGGGAGGAGCGGGAAGTGGAAGTTCGGAATCAGAAAACCGGACGGCTGTCGGACAATCTGTTCTGCCAGATACGGCAGGACGGAGAGGATCGCTATGTATTCCTCTGCCATGTGCGGGATGAAAAGCCTGCGCTGCCGCGTACCTATCGGGTGCGCCTGAAGGGCAGATGGCGCGTATACTGCATGAACGCCCTGGAGGGGAGCATTGCGGAAATGGGCGGCACCCAGTCAGGCGGCTGGACGGAACTGGTCTGGGCCTGCGATGCGCAGGACAGCCTGCTTCTGCACCTGGTCCCGGGCAGTTGTGCCGCGCCTTCCCCTGAGAAAAAGCGCATGGCGGCGTTCATGAAACTGTCGGAGACGGAGGATTTTACCCTGGAGGAGCCGAATGCGCTGCTGCTTGACCGGTGCGAATATGCGCTGGACCATGGCCCCTGGATGGGCACGGATGACATTCTCCGGGCCGACAATGCGCTGCGGACGGCAGCGGGTCTGCCTGTGCGCAACGGCAATTCCGTGCAGCCCTGGCTGCTCCCGCAGGAATTAGCGGAGCATACGGCCAATCTGTGCTTCCGTTTCTATGCGGAGCGGGATTTTTCCGGGCTGCGCCTGGCCATGGAACAGCCGGAGAACGCGGAAATTGAGATGAACGGCGAAAGGATCACATCCAAGCCGGATGGCTGGTATGTGGACGAAGCCATTCAGACCCTGCCTCTGCCGGATGTCCGGACGGGGGAAAACACCATCAGACTGCGGGTGCCGCTCACAAGGAGAACCAGCCTGGAGGCAATGTATATCCTTGGCACCTTCGGCGTGCGTGTCACGGGTACCTGTCTGACGCTGACAGAACCATGCAGGCGCCTTTTCCTGGACGATCTGACGCGTCAGGGACTGCCGTTCTATACGGGCAATGTGCGATACCGGTTCCGGATCCATGTGGAGGACGAAGAGAAGCAGCTGTACCTGCACATTCCGCATATGGCGTGCCCTGTGGCGGAAGTGTACGTGGACGGGGCGAAGGCAGGCCTGATCGCCTGGCAGCCGTTTAGCGTGAAGCTGCCGCAGCTGACGCAGGGGGAACACGAAATCGAGATCCTGGCCTGCGGCAGCCGCTATAATGGATTTGGAACACTGCACAATGCCAATCCGGATTACAAGTGGTATGGTCCGGATGCGTTCCGCACTTCCGGGGATGAATGGACGGACAACTATCTGGTGCGGCCCAGCTATCTGCTCTCACCGGTGGAACTGATGGAGGAAGAACCATGAATATCGAGCATCTTCTGACGCCTTACAAATATGGAAAACCCGTGCTGGCCGGCACGGGTGTGGAAGGACGCTTTGACAGGAATGCTGTGGACTGTCCCACGCCTTTTATGCATCAGGGACGGTACTATATGCTGTTTGTGGGCTTTGACGGCACGGGGTATCAGACAGGACTGGCGGTGTCGGATGATCTGGTTCACTGGGAAAAACAGGGGGTGATTCTCCGGCGCGGTGCCAACCGGGACTGGGACAAGGTGGGCATGGCGGGCACGGGCCTTCTGATGGAAAATGATCTGTTCGGGCCCAGAAAACTGAAAAAAGCGTTTGGCAGATACTGGATGATCTACCATTCCTATCCCAATACCGGGTATGAAAATGGCGCGGCGGAAATCGGCCTTGCCTGGACGGAGGATGAAAATCTTCTGGACTGGCACTTTGCCGGTGACCCGATTCTTTCCTGGAAGGACGGGAAGGCATGGGAACACGGCGGTCTGTACAAGGGATGGCTTATGGAACACGAGGGCACCTTTTATCTGTTCTACAACGCGAAAACCGATGAAACGGCACAGGGCTGGATTGAGCAGACGGGGTTTGCCACGTCCAGCGACCTGATGCACTGGGAACGGAATCCCGGCAATCCTGTCCTTCCTGTGCAGCCCGGCGCATGGGACAGCGTGTTTGCTTCGGATCCGGCTGTGTTTTACGACAGCAGAGCCGGACAGTGGGTGATGTATTATTACGGGCTGGGGAATCTTTCAGCCTGTGAGGGACTGGCTGTCAGTGATGACCTGAAAACCTGGAGAAAGTTTCCCGTCCCCATTCTGACCATCGGCACGCGGAAGTCCGTGGATCAGATCCATGCTCACAAGCCGGGCATTCTGTATGACGGACAGCACCTGTATCATTTCTACTGCGCCTGCCGCCCGGCGACGGAAGAGGATGCAACGCGCCCGTATTCCCCGGAATACCGGTGCATTACAGTGGCCAGGGATGCGCGCTGGGATGTCTGAGGCTTTTCCGGAAAGTGTTCCGCTTCAGTTGGCAGATGGATAAGCGGACACGATCCTCTCGCTTTCAGATGACCGGAAGAGGCTCAGAAAACTGAGTATAAACATGCAAAACCGCCCCATTGAAAACGTATCGCTTTCAATGGGGCGGCTTTCGGGATATGGGATCAGGGCCACATGACCTGTTCTGCGTGCTTCGGCGGCGCGAAGAACTCCTTTACGCCTTCCCGGAAATCATCCCAGCTGAGCCCGCCGCTGACGCTGTTCAGCTCTTCAGGATTCAGTTCCCTGAGGTTCATCGTATCTGCCGGGCTGGTATTTGTCATGGTTTCTATCTCCTTTCTTTACAGCCTCCGCTGTTGTGCTGCTGTTTTACATCTGTTGATACGATGCAGCGCGGGATGCGGTAGGCGAACGGGAGAATATTTTTTATGCTGTCTATTTAGAAATGATCAGACGGGAAGGCTGGCATCCGTGCCGGGCATTTTCCGGAGCAGGCGGCCGGTGATTTCAGCGTGCGGCAGACAGGAGTTTGTGGATTGGGGAAGAATACAGGAACACGGTAAGGCGCGGGGCCTGCCCGGCCATGCCGCAGCAATGATGAGATATCCGATGAGCGGATGTCCGGTTTTGGAGAGAACGTGTATGTATTATCTGATCAAGGAATCCCTGGTACCCTGCGACCGGAAAGCCATGCAGCACGCGGATGCACAGTACGTGGCAGTCCTTACCACTGAGGAGTGGCAGCGGCAGCGTGACGGCTTTGACATGGTGATTGACATGGAAATGGACGCGCCGCAGGAAACCAAGGCGGTCGTGAACATGGATTCACTGACGGGGTCTCTGTCGATTCCGGACAGGAAAAATATCAGCGGACCAAGAAAAAACTTCTCGTTTGCCCTGGATGAAAAGGGTATTGTGCTGGTGGACGACAGCGGGTATGTGCAGGAAATGCTGCAGGTGATCTGCCGGACCAAGAAATGGCGTCTGCCCGGCCTGGAACGTTTTCTGTATGATCTGCTGGAGATGACCATCAGCCAGGACCTGACGCTGCTGGAAAACTCGGAGCACCGTCTGAATCTGATCGAGGAGGCCATACTGCGGGGCGAGGTGGAAACGTATCCCAAGGAAATGAATGATATCCGCGGGGATCTGCTGGATCTGCGCGTGCACTATGAGCAGCTGATTGACCTGGGTCAGGAACTGGAAGAAAACGAGAATGGTTTTTTCCAGGAGGAGAACCTCAGGTATTTCCATATGTTCACAGAGCGCGTTCTGCGCCTGCGGGAAATGGTCAATGGTCAGCGGGAATATGTGATGCAGCTGCGCGATCTGATGCAGTCCCAGCTTGATGTGCGTCAGAACCGGATCATGACGGTTCTGACAGTCATTACGTCCATCTTTCTGCCGCTTACGCTTATTGCCGGATGGTACGGCATGAACTTCCGCTACATGCCGGAGCTGGAATGGAAGTACAGCTATCCGGTCGTGATCCTTTTTTCCATTGCCATCGTGGTGATCTGTCTTGTATGGTTCAGACGGAAAAAATGGATGTAGCAGGAAAGCGTGTTCCGGAGCATTCGCTCCGGACTTTTCATTGCCCGGAAGACGGTGCAGGCGCATCACGGTATACCAGTGCTTCCTGGACGGAAGTTCTCTGCCGATGACGAAATTCTGAGGCTGTTTTCAAGGTTTTTTCAAGCTTCGCATGCTATATTCAGCATGCCGCGGGAATATTCCCGGGAAATACCCTGAAGGAGGCTATGTGCATGAGAAAATGGATATCCATGCTGATGGCGCTTGCCATGGCGCTGACCGGCTGTACTGCGGTGGCGGAAAATGCCGCAGTGTCTGACAAACAGGCTATTGAATATGCCCTGAATCTGAAGAACATGGATCAGGAATGGACATACAGTTCGTCTTCCGATGCCTGGACGCTGTCCATTGTGACGGCGGTGACCAGGCCGGTGATTGCTGACAAGGAAGGCGTTTCCGTCTGTGTGCCCGGCGCCTATGTGACCGGTATCGACACGGATGGGGACGGTACTGCGGATGTGACGGCCGGGAATTACAGCGGGGCTGTGTCGGGCAGTCTGGTGATCGACTATGAAGCGACCGTGACCAGCACCAACGGCCAGGTGTATACCGCTGCCACGGCTCCGGTTATCCTGAACACAGGCGCGGCGGGCTACGGAAGCGCGACCAATACAACCGCTTCCGCCACCTATGCGGCGGAAGGTTACATCAATGTGGCCTGCGGCAATCGAGGCAAGCAGGACAGCTACACCGATGAAAACGGGGAAACCGTGTATACAGGGGATGCGCCTTCCTGCCTGGTGGATCAGAAGGCGGCGGCGCGTTTCGTGAAATTCAATATTCTGCTGGGCAATCTTCCCGGCAGCGTGGATTACTCGGTTTCCACCGGCGGCAGCGGCGGCGGAGCGCACGCGGCCATGTTTGCCGCGACGGGCAATCACCCGGATTTCTATGACTATCAGATCGCCGTTGGCGCTGTGGGCGTCTATGACAACGGCGACGGCACATACTGCACGACGGTCACGGTGAACGGTGAGGAAGTGGAGCTCTCGGACGGCGCATGGGGCTGCGTGGCGTACAGCGCCATTACATCCCTGTACGAGGCCGATATGGCCATGGCCTTCGAGTATACGCTGAATACCGGTTACGGGTTCAGCACGGAATTCCAGAAGGCACTGGCAGGGATCCTGAGCCAGGAGTACATGGAATACATCAACGCTCAGAACCTGACGGTGGACGAAGCAAAGGTCGGGTTCGACCTGGACGGCGACGGAATGCAGAACAGCACTGTGCCTCTGACCATCGAGTATGACACGGAAAAGTATGCGGACACGAACGGCTACGGCGGCACCTATCTGGACCTGTACCTGACCGAGTTCGTGGAGAACCTGCAGTGGTACGTGGACAGCCTGGACTATGCAGAGGGCTGGACATGGTTTGACACAGACGGTACGGCCCTGTCCGATGAAGCCGTAGCGTCCATGACCGCGCAGGAGAAGGCGGCCGCCTTCATTGAGGGACGGTATACAAAAGCCTCCAATGGACGTGGCATGGGCGGCCCTGGCGGAGGCATGGGCGGAATGCGCCCGGACGGCATGGGCGGCCATCGCGGTACGCCTCCGGAGGGTATGACAGGCGGTCCCGGCGGCGATTTCCCGGGCGGTCCGGAAAGATCTGAAACGGGAGAAACCGCGGAAATGGAACTGCCCGAGGGTGAGATGCCCGCTGACATGGCCGGTACCGAGGGCAGCGGTGATGAGATGGAAGTCGGCACGCCGGATGCCGGAACCACACAGTCTGCCAGCAGCACGGCAAACTCCTCCAATTATTCCAGCTATGCGGAGATGCTCGCTGCCTATCAGTCGGATATTGCGGAGATTGAAGCCGGTGACGCCTATGGCAGGAACCTCGTTTCTCTCTACAACCCGCTGAACTATATCGGTGCGGAAGGCACGGATGCGCCGGTCTGGACCCGCATTGTGTGCGGCGCGGCCGAGGGCGACATCGCCATGTTCAATTCCCTGAACCTGGAGATTGCCTGGCTGAACCATGGGACCGACGCGGTGATTGAATGGCAGTGGGACGGCGGCCATGTGCCAAGCGAGACCCTGGGCAATTCCCTGGCGCTGTATGTGGACACCATGTACGGCGAGCATGTATCCGGCGCGGTCAGCATTGCCAGGCCTGAAGCCGAAAAGCAGACCGCCAACGGTACGTCTGAGTCCGCTTCCGGTACGGATCTGAGCGCCTGGGTCAGCCTGAGCGAGGACGGAACCGTCTCCTTCTCCCTGGCGGACCTGATGACCAGCTACCGTACCAAGGGTGCCAGCAAGGCAACCCCGGCCTTCGATGTCATTGACTATGGCCAGGAGGACTATGTGTTCGGTTCCGCGACAAAGGATGCCCGGCACTGGAGCGTGTGGGTGCTGAAGGCACTGGAGGAGAACGCGGAAACACTGGAAGCGCTGTTCAATTAATTTTCTGACATAATAAGGCCTGCGGTCCGGCGTGATGCCGGGCTGCAGGCCTCATTCTGTCTGTGGGAATATATGCGCATCTAAACGCGGGTACGGAGAAGATCAGAGCCCGAGCAGCTCCCTGTATATGCTCAGATCCTGGTCCTTGAACACATTGAAGACAACCTGCATGCCGCTCCCGGATGCGTCCAGCCAGGAGCGGACAGTGGATACGGCGGTCTCAGCGGCCTGCCGGTTCGGAAACATGAAGACACCGGTGGAAATGCAGCAGAATGCTATGCTTTCCAGGTGATGCTCCGCGGCCAGGTCCAGGCAGGAGGTATAGCAGGAAGCGAGCTGACGGGTATGCTCCGGCGTCAGCGGACCCTGGACCATGGGGCCCACGGTATGGATGACATGCCTGCAGGGCAGGTTATAGGCCGGGGTGATCTTGGCCTGACCGACGCGCTCCTCATGGCCCTGGGCGCGCATGATATCGCTGCAGCACAGGCGCAGTTGGATCCCGCTTTTGGAATGGATGATATTGTCAATGCAGCTGTGGAGCGGCTGATAGCATCCGGTCATGCCGCTGTTGGCGGCGTTGACAATGGCGTCCGCCCTGAGCGTGGTGATGTCCCCCTGCCAGAGAAACAGACGGCTGTCCAAGGGACAGGGCGTGAGATCATGGACATCCGTGATGGGATCGCGCATGTTCTCTTCCCGGAGATAATTGTCCTGTACTTCCAGAAATGAAGGGCTGAGCGGCGCCGGCGGCCGCACATTCATGAGCGCGCGCAGAAGGTCCTTCTGTTTCTGCGCATCGGAAGGAATCCGGATATTCCGGTATTCATTGTCCTCGTCCAGAAGATGCTCAATGAGCCAGATACGCTGCTGTTCATGGGTCATGGATGTCACTTCCTGATCTTTGTCCTGCGTGCACCTGCACGGGTATATCCAAGTATAACGCAGAACCGGCTTTTTATGCCAGTGTTCGCTTGTCCGGACGGGAAAAGAACGAAAGGAAGACAGGAGAAAGGTTCCAGACGCTTGACAGATCGCAGGAATCCGGGTTCAATAAACGGTGGCCGCCTGAGCGGCCGGCATGTCCCTCCTGTGCAGAGGGACAGATGACAGTTCAGAAAAGAGAGTGAGAGACATGGGTTCTCCTTCGCAGCAGCGGCCGGGACAGAACCGGTCCTTTCTGCTGATGGTGTATGCGGCCATCTTTGCCGCCATCACCTTTGCCGTTTTCACGTTTCTCTCCATTCCGATTCCCACGCCCGGCGCGGGCAAGGTGACGGTCCATCTGGGAAACGCCTTCTGCGTGCTGGGCGCGCTGGTGCTGGGCACGGCCTACGGCAGCGTGGGCGGGGCCCTGGGCATGACCATTGCGGACCTGGTGGATCCCATCTATATCGTACAGGCGCCGATCACCTTCCTGATCAAGCTGGTCATGGGCGTGATCGTGGGTCTGATCGCCCACCGCGCCGGCAGGATCACGCATGAGCAGGATACGAAGAAGGTGCTGAAATGGGTGACCCTGGCATCGGCGGCGGGGCTTGTGTTCAATGCCGTATGCGATCCGGTGATCCGGTACTTCTATAAGATCCTGATCCTGGGAAAGCCGGCGGCAGAGGTTTCCTTTGCCATCAATATCGGTGTGGCTGCCATTAATTCCGTGGTTTCGCTTCTGGTGGTGGTCAATCTTTACATGGCGGTCCGCACTACACTGAAAAAGATGAACGCCTTCTTCTATTTCTGATCTCCGCATGAACGGGGAAACGGGAAGAAGGAAAAGGGAGGCCTGGCATGCGCGAAAGGGTGGAAGTATCCTGCGGGGCGGTTGTCTATACCCGCAGAAACGGACAGCTGCTGTTTCTCCTGATCCAGTCGCTGAAAGGCATCTGGGGATTCCCCAAGGGGCACATGGAAGCGGGGGAGACGGAAACGCAGACAGCGCTCCGGGAGGTGCTGGAGGAAACCGGGGTGCAGGTGCGCCTCATGCCTGAATTCCGGGAGGAGGACGCGTATCCTCTGGGACGCACCGGCACGGTGGAGCGGACAAAGCGCGTGGTCTATTTCCTGGGCTCCTTCGGGGAACAGGCGCACTGCCGTCAGGAAACGGAAGTGGCGCAGATCCGCCTGGTGCCGCCGGAGCATGCCATGGAACTGCTGAGTTTTCCCTCGACACGCAGGATCTTTGCTTCTGCGCTTGAGCATATCCGAAACATGGATTCTGTGACGGAACAGCCGGAGCTTCTCTGAGGCCCGGCTTTTTGCATGGAAAAAATGGCTGTGACATATGCTTTGGGCTTTTCAGACGGGCCGGTCCATGGTATCATGTATTTCAGCGGAACAAGAAGTGAACAGGGGGTGAGCCGATGAAGCAGGTGTCTTTCAGCGAAGTGGAACGCAGCGGACAGAAGCGTGTGACCCAGAAGGACAGGTTCCTGGAGGAAATGAATCAGGTGATCCCGTGGCAGGACTGGATCAGCCGGGTGCAGCCCTATTACCCCGCCGGCAAACGGGGCCGCAAGCCCCGGGAAATGGAAAAAATGCTGCGCATTTACCTGCTTCAGCTCTGGTTTCATCTTTCCGGGGACGGCGTGGAGGACGCGGTCTGCGACAGCTATGCCATGCGCAGGTTTACCGGGATTGATTTCGTGAACGAACAGGTGCCGGATGCCACCACTATCCTGAAATTCCGGCATATCATGGTGGACAACGGGCTTCAGGAGGCCTTCAGCCGGGAGCTGAAGGCGATTCTGGCACAGAAGGGCGTGACGGTGCGCACGCGCCAGGTCACGGAGCCCATGCTCATTCATCTGAGAAAGAAGGAAGCATCGGACGAAGGAAAAAAGGAACCGAGCACGAACCATGCATCTGAGACATAAACGACCGGGAGGGACAGTCGCGTGAAGCATGTGACCATGCGGGATATCGGAGCCGCCCTTGGGGTGAGCACCGTGACCATTTCAAAAGCCCTGAGCGGGAAGGAAGGCGTCAGCGATGCCGTGCGCGAAAAGATTGTGGATACGGCACGCAGAATGGGGTATCATTACGGAGCGCCTGAGCCTGAGACAGGGAGCCGGATTGTGGGCATTCTCATTGCGGACCGGTATTTCAGCGCGCCTTCGTTCTATTCCTCCATGTACCGTGAACTGCTGAAGGAGATTTCGGAAAGCGGGATGCTGGGCGTGCTGGAGATTGTCTCGGACCAGGATGAACAGTCACAGATGCCGCCGGTGTCCATGACGATCCAGAAGGTGTCCGGGATTATTCTGGTGGGTCAGTTTTCGGACGACTATGTGTCCGCTGTGCTCAATACGGGACTGCCCACGGTGCTCATGGATTTTGCGGTGGACGGCGTGGACGTGGACGCGGTGCTCAGTGACGGCATCGGGGGTGCTACGCAGACCACGCGCTATCTCATTGAGCAGGGCCACCGGGAAATCGGGTTTCTGGGCACCATAACCCGGACCACAAGCGTTACGGAGCGGTTTACCGGGTTCATGCGCGCCATGCTTTCCTCGGACCTGGAAGTGCACAAGGAATGGCTGATCCCGGACGCCGGCGAGGACGGGCGCTACCTGGAAGCCTTTGCGCTGCCGGAGAGGCTGCCCACCGCCTTTGTGTGCAATAATGACATGGTGGCCTGTGCGCTGGCGGCCCAGCTGGAAAGCCGGGGGCTGCGCGTGCCGGAGGATGTCTCGATTGTGGGGTTTGACAATTATGTCTACGGTCCGCTGAGCCGTCCGCTCTCCACCTATGCCGTGGATCAGCAGCGCATGGCCCAGGAGACGGTGCGCCGGCTGAAGACGAGGATTAAGGAAGGCATGGAAGGCCCGGTAAGGGTCCTGGTCTCCGGCTGGTTTGTGGAACGCGATTCCGTGGTGAACCGGGAAACCGGTCTGCGCTGCGGGAAAATGGAAGCCGGGAAATGAAAAGCAGGTACACTTGACTAACTGCACTGCGCTCAGGCAAAATCCCCATGCCCCGGCACAGGTCTGCAGACAATGCTGCAGGTGCCCGGCAGGCGGATGAAACAGGAGGGGAAAGAACTTGGGAAAGTGGACACAGCTGGTGAACCGCAGCATTGCGGCATCTCTGCTCATCGGGCTGGGGGACTATGCGCTTCTGAAGATGGGAAATCCCATCGGGCCGGTGATCTTCGCGCTGGGACTGCTGGGCGTGTGCTATATGGGACTGAACCTGTTTACAGGCAAATGCGGATTCCTGTTTGAGGACCGGATTCCGCCGGCGGAACTGGGCATGATTCTGCTGGTGAACCTGGTTTCCGGATATGTCATTGGGCTGGTGTTCTCACTGGCGGACCCGGCGGTGGCGGAAGCCGCGGTGCTCAAGGCGCAGGGCTGGGAAATGTCGCTTGCCTTCTTCATCCGGTCCGTGCTGTGCGGCGTGGTCATGTATGTGGCGGTGCTCATGTACCGGAAAAAGACGCCCCTGGGCATTCTGTTCGGGATCCCGCTGTTCATCTTCTGCGGGTTCCAGCACTGCATTGCCAATGTCATTACCATGGGCGCGGCCCGGACCTGGCACACTTCGCTCATCATCTGCGTGGCGGGCAATTTCCTGGGCTCCCTGATCATCTGGTATCTGTCCCGGGAAATGAAAACCAAATAACAGGCACAGAAAAGAGGTTCCCGGCAGGATCTGCCGGGAACCTCTTTGTTTACCTGGAATAGGCTTTTCCGTTGTTCTTGGAGTTTGCGGTTTCCACTTCCGAAATGCGCAGCTCCGGCGAGCAGCCCGGGCATCTGCTGAGGCTCTTGTAGGCGGACGATTCCAGTTCGCCGTAGGTGAAAGGTGCGAGCGGCAGGAAGCGGCTGTTGACCATGGAGCAGTACGCGCTGGAGTGGTACTGGCGTCCATTGTTGGGATTGTAGTACAGCACATAGTCGTCCGACGCGGGCTCGAGCACGCGTCCGGTATCATCCCATATGATGACCTTGGCCCGGTCGCCGGAGCGCGGGAGATTCTCCCAGAGCCATTTCATGTTCACGCCTTCCGGCGTGGTGGCGCGCTGAATGCGGATGCATCCGTGACTCGCCTTTTCCCCGAGGTAATACTCGCATTTCTCATAATGCCGGATCTTTTCCCCGGCTTCCGTCTCCTCAATGGTACAGGGGACTTCGTGCAGGAGAATGCCGTCATTGATGCGTATACCCATGTCGCAGTACAGGCTTCCGGCCCAGAAACCGCCGGTGTGTGAAATGGCCAGGAACTCGCCGGCCGGGGTCTCGTTGAAGGGCGTGTCGCTCCGGGCGTATCCGGTGGAGCAGAGCAGCGTGGACAGGAGATGGCCCTGGGAAAAGACATAGAGCCGCTGCTGCAGCTTGTCAATAACGATGCCGTACTCCTGGCTCACGGGTTTTTCCTTGAGCAGCGCGGTCTCCACATACCCGGTAAAGAATTTGGCGTATGCGCGCACACGGCTGCCTTCCACGGAGGAGGAGTAGGCGGCAATGCGCGACCAGGTTTCCCCGCGCTCGAGCACGGTGACGCCCTGGCTTTCGCAGGTGACTTCGCCTGTATAGTCTGTGCAGGCGCTGTCCGGCTCCCGGCGCACCTTGTACTGATGCCGCTCATTTCCGCTGAGCACGGTAATGGGCTGGGTCAGCACTTCCCAGATTTCCTCTTCCCGGGAAATATCCATGGGCAGGTTCCAGAAATTCATGCCAGTCCCCGCGTCCAGGCCGCTCAGGGCGGCTGCGGTGGTGATGTTCACATCCCGGGCGCGGTGCGGGGGCTCGGGCTCCGGAACGGTCAGGTCCAGAAGATACGCATCCGACAGGCTCCCGTCATCCGCCATAAGGCGCAGGATCAGTGTCCAGGTGCCGGCTCCGGGGACCGAGTCGGGATACAGCGCGTTGTCTGTATCCGGTTCGGCGCGCATGCGGCCGAGCTCAGTGAGTGATTCATCGCTGAGAATCAGCGTGCCCGACTGATTCACCGTGGCGGTGACATGCCAGAACTCCGTGTAATCAGCCGGCGCGTCGGCAAAGAGAATGACCGGCGCGGGCTGCAGAACCTCCAGCGCCATGCGGTCCGCGCTCTGTCCGGACTCGGCGGCGAACACGAGATAGCTTCCGGGCTCAAGATCAGCGGGAAGCTCCACCGTGCCGCGGCCGTCGGCAAAGTTCACAGGCAGCGCGGCCAGGGCCCGGCCGTTCAGGTCCGTCAGGTATACGGTAGGCGCGCTGCCGGCGGACAGGGCGAGCAGACTGGTTTCACCGCTGCGGACCCGGGCTTCCGGAAGTTCCCAGGAGGCGGCGGAAGCGGCAGAAAGGAACAGCGTGAAAAGCAGAAGCGAAAAGAGAAAAGATACCCTGCGCAAACGGCGGCCTCCTTTCAGACAGGTGTGCAAGAAACCGGAACGGAAAAAAGAGGCAGTGCCTCTTTTTTTATTCCTCGACGCGGATGACGGACTCCACCCGGCAGATATCCGGGTCAAGCCCCTGTACCGCGGCGCGCAGTGCGTGTTCAGGCGCCGGATGCGTGACCAGGATCAGCGGAACCCGGCCCTGCGTGTCCGCGTCCTTCTGGACCATGGAAGCAATGGAGACATTGCAGCGGGCAAACCCGTCCGCCACACGTGCCAGCACGCCCACAGTGTCCGTGGCGCTCAGGCGGATGTAGTAGCGGGTGGTCCAGTTATCGGTGAAGGTCAGCGCCGGATCCGGGCTGGCCGTATTGCGGAAGGTGGGATGCAGATGCGTGCTTACGGAGGCTGCGTGCAGAAGATCGCCCACGATCGCGCTGGCGGTGGGCATATCCCCGGCGCCGCGGCCCTGGAGCATCATTTCCTGGCATGCATGCCCCTTCAGGAATACCGCGTTGAAGGAGCCGTTGACGGAGGCCAGGGGATGCGAGCGGGGCAGGAAGGTGGGATGCACGCGGATCTCCAGCGTGTCCTGTTCACGCTTGGCAATGGCCAATGGCTTGAGCACCAGGCCCATTTCCCGGCCCATGGCAATGTCCTCGGCGCTGACGCCGGTAATGCCTTCCCGGTAGACCATGGAATAGGTGACCCGGCCGTGAAAGGCCAGGGAGGCCATGATGGACAGCTTGCAGGCGGCGTCCATGCCCTCCACGTCGCTGGAGGGATCGGGCTCGGCAAGGCCCAGGCGCTGGGCTTCTTTCAGGACCGTGTCATAGTCTTCGCCGTCAGATGTCATGCGCGAGAGAATATAGTTGGTGGTGCCGTTGATAATGGCCATGAGCTTGTCAATGCGGTTGGCGTTCAGCGCGGTGCCCAGGGTCTGGATGACCGGAATGGCGCCGCCCACACTGGCTTCGTAGTACAGCCCGCAGCCGTGGTCCTCGGCGGCCTTCTGCAGAAGATGCCAGTTCATGGCCAGGGCCACCTTGTTGGCGGTAATGACGGTCTTGCCCTGGTTCAGGGCGCGGAGCATGTAATCCGTGGCCGGCTGCTCGCCGCCCAGGAACTCCAGCACCATCTGGATATCCGGGTTTTCCACCACATCCGCGGGATCCGTGGTAAAGACATGCGCAGGCGCGTTCACGCTGCGCTTCTTGTCCAGGGACCGGACAAGGATTTTCCGGACTTCAATTTCCAGACTGCAGCGGTGGGCAATGTCGTCCCGGAAGCCTTCAAGAAGCTTCCATACGCCGGAGCCCACATTGCCGCAGCCGAGAAACCCGATGACAATCTTCTTCATTTCCGACATCTCAGTTTCCTCCACGGGCATTGTCCTGATTCCGCTCCCAGATCAGACGCAGGCCTTTCAGTGTCAGCGTGCCGTCCACGATCTGGATGTCCCCGGTTTCCTCGGCCATCATCTGGGCCATGCCGCCGGTGGCCACCACCGTGGCCTTCTTGCCCAGTTCCTTCTGGATCTTGTGAATCAGGTTCTGCACAAGCCCTGCATACCCGTAATACATGCCGGACTGCAGGTTGCCCAGGGTGGTCTTTCCGATCACGTGCTCGGGCTTGGTCAGCTCAAAGCGCGGGAGCTTGGCGGTGCCGGAGCCCAGGGCTTCGCTGGCCAGCTTGATGCCGGGACAGATGCAGCCGCCCAGGAAGGCACCGCCATCGTCCACCACGCCGAAGGTGGTGGCGGTTCCGAAGTCAATGGTGATGACCGGCGCGCCGTACTCGTGATACGCGGCCACGGCGTTGGCAATACGGTCGCTGCCCAGCTCCCTGGGGTTTTCGTAGCGCACGGAGATGCCGGTTTTGATGCCGGGTACCAGAAACAGGGGCACCTGATGGAAATAGGTGGAGCACATGTGCTCAATGGTGAAGTTCACCGTGGGCACCACGCTGGATATAATGATGCCTTCCACTTTTTCCATGTCAGCGCCGCCGTTGTGGAACAGGTTGGTGAGGATCATGCCGTATTCATCGCTGGAGTACATTTTGTTGGTGGAGATGCGCCAGTAATGGGTCATGGTCTCGCCTTCAAACAGTCCGACCTTGATGTTGGTGTTTCCGATATCCATGGCAAGTATCATAGCGAATTACCTCATTTTGCGTGATGCAGCCGGGGGGAGCGTCCGATCCGGGAAACAGCGGCCAGGACCGGGGGTACAAGAATGGCAGCGGCAAGGGCCTCGCAGCTGCCGGCAATCAGGGCGGTGCCGCCGATGAGCGCCAGCACGGAGGTGGTGTCAATGCCGCAGAAAATGTAGAACAGAAGCATGAGTCCCAGGTAAAGCACCGTATTGGTCAGACTGCCCAGGGCAGCGGCCACGGCGGAGGAAGCGAGCCGGTGCGTGCGTCCTGCCAGTTTCCGGTCAGCCAGGCAGGCGACCAGGGGCACGAGAATGCGGGGCAGGAAGCAGAGAATGAAGACGAGTACCGGGGATTTGCCCATCAGCGTGGCGACCAGTGAGGAAGGCCGGGTCAGGGCACCGTAGAAACTGACGGCGCCGAAGGAGAGGCCGAGTACAAGACCGTACTTGGGGCCCATGTACAGGGCACCGACAATCACCGGCACGCACAGGATGGTGACATTAATAAAGCCCAGGGGAATCAGCCCCAGGGGGGTGAGCCCCAGCAGAATGACCAGGGCGACAAACAGGGAGAGGAGTACAAGGTTGTTCAGTTTTCTGGATGTATTGGTCATGGTGCTTTCCTCCAATCAGGTTCCCGCGGGATACCTGTTGATATAATATTGCCCGTCCTGCTGTGTCTGTCCGGTGCAGAGCTGCCGGCAGGCAGGCCAGGGCAAGCGCATTATATCGTTTATGATTAGGCATGTCAAAAAATGCGGGAATCGCGTGCACGAAAAAAACACAGGGAAGGGAAATATGCATCTTTTGCAGGAAACTGTGCTTCCGGGGAAGAATGTTCCTGAAGTCTTGAGGAGGAGTGTCATGGCAGTCAATGTTTTTGCCCGGTCTGATCAGCCCTATATGTCCCGGCAGGGCTTCCGCATGCTGGGAAACCACCGGTTTCTGGAAATGGCGCAGGAAAGGTATGTGGCCTTTGACCTGGAAACCACCGGGTTCCATCCAAGGTCCTGCCGGATCCTTGAGCTGGGCGCGGTCCGGGTGGTCCGGGGCCGTGTGGAAGCCGAGTTCGACATGCTGGTGGACCCGGAATGCGCAATCCCCGACAGAATCACGGAGCTTACCGGCATCAACCAGATGATGGTCATGGGCCAGCCCCTGATCGGGGAAGCGCTGGAAGCGTTCCTGGACTTTGCGGGCAGGGATCCCCTCATTGCGCACAACGCGGACTTTGACCTCTCGTTCCTGAAGCACTGGACGGGGGTGAGCGGGCTTGCCATGCCCGACACGTATGCGGACTCCCTGGAGATTGCCCGGGAGTACTGGCCGGAAACGGTCAGCCACAAGCTGCAGGACATGGCGAGACTGATCGGGTATACGGTGACGGGCGCGCACCGGAGTGTGGACGACTGCCTGACGCTCAAGGCACTGATTGACGCGGCCATGAAGCGCGCCGGCATGAGCAATCCGGTGCCCGAAGCGCACCGGAGGGCGATCGCGCAAATCATGCGCGGACGTGTGCGGGATCCCTGGCTTGAAGGCATAGCCTGCATCTATGTTCCGCAGTTTGCGGGCATTGAGAACCTGTGGCAGCTGCGGGCTGTGATGGAAAAGGCCTGGTGCCGGGAAAGCTCCGCGGAGCCGGAGAAGTGGACGGATCAGGCGCCCTGGACCGGGCAGGCGGATGTGACCGCCCGGCTGGTGTACAGCATGTGCGGCGGCGGGATTGTGCGCACCGGCCGTGGGTATGCCAATGTTATCGGCAGCATGTGCCGGGATATACTGACGAATGAAACCGTGGCAGGTCCGGGCACGCCCTGCGACGCGAAAATGCTCTGCGGTACGGGCAGCGACTATGAGCGCTTCCGTGCGCTGCAGCGCAATATACGGCGCCTTCTGACGGGCGCATGAGCAGTAGAAAACCCCTGACCCGGTAAATGGGTACAGGGGTTTTGCTCGCTTTTATGCGTTTCCGGCCTGGTCCAGGCGCGCCAGCGCATCCAGCGCGGCCGCCTTCTCGGCTTCCTTCTTGCTTTTTCCGGAGCCGGTGCCCAGAATCTTTCCGTTCCGGGAAACCGTGGCGTGGAACATGGGGGAGTGCGCGGGACCGGACTGACCGGTGATCACATACGCCGGCGGGTCGCCGCCCTGCGCCTGGAGACGCTCCTGAAGCACGTTCTTGCTGTCCTGCATGGGCATTTTCACGTCCTCGGGCCGGGGCCAGAAGCGGCGCACAATGCGCGTCGCCTCATTCATGCCGCCGTCGAGGTACACGGCGGCCAGCACAGCCTCCATGGTATCGCACAGCACACTGGACTTTTCGCGTCCGCCGCTGAGCTCCTCGCCGTGGTCCATGATCAGATACTGCCCGAGGCCAAGCTTGGAAGCGACCTCGCTCAGCGCGGTCTCGCATACCAGCAGCTGGCGCTGATGGGTCAGACTGCCCTCCTGGTCCGAGGGATGCGTGGCATAGAGCATGTCGCTGACAATGAGCTGAAGCACCGCGTCCCCGAGAAACTCCAGCCGCTGATTGTGATGGTGCCCCATGGACGGGTGGGTCAGGGCCTGGACCAGCAGGTCCGGGCGATGGAATGTATAGGAAAGCCGCTGCATGAGCGGGGATAAATCCTGCATAAACGCCTCCGTCAAACGAAAGCAGCCCCGGCTGGGTTTCAGCCGGAGCAGCATGCCTTACTGGTGCTTTTCGATGTAATCCACCACATCGCCGACGGTCTTCATTTTCATGATCTGATCGTCTTCCACCATGATGCCGAACTTGTCTTCCAGGTCCATGATCATCACCATGATATTGGCGCTGTCAGCGTTCAGGTCTTCAATGAGACGGGAATCACGGGTGATGCTGGCTTCGTCAACTTTCAGCTGCTTGGCAATCATGGAACGTACGGTTTCAAACATACTACCTGCCTCCTGTAATCCAATGCGTCGTTTTCTCTATATGCAGCCCGTTTCCGGGATTCTGCCTGAAGTCATTCTTCGTCCGGCAGCATGTCCGCCAGGCCTTTTTCGATGGTGCCGGGCACATCGGCCTCGATCATTTTCCGAAGCTGCTTGATGGCGCAGCACAGGGCGTGACCATTGCTGGAGCCGTGGGCCTTGACCACGCAGCCGGATACGCCCAGCAGCGGGGCTCCGCCCACCTCGGAATAGTCCATGTCCTTCTTCACGCGGCGGAAAGCCGGCTTTGCCAGGGCGGCGCCCAGCTTGGAGCGCGTGTCGGCGAGCAGTTCCTTCTTCACAATGCCGAGAATGGTCTTGGCCACGCCTTCCATGAACTTGAGCACCAGGTTTCCGGAAAACCCGTCGCAGACCAGCACGTCGGCCGCGCCGTTGGTGATTTCACGGGCTTCCACGTTGCCCACGAAATTGTAGGGCGCTTTTTCCATGCGCGGATAGGTCTCCTTGACCAGCGCGTTGCCCTTGTCGGTTTCCACGCCGATATTGATCAGGCCCACCCGGGGATCCCTGACGCCCATCACGTCACGCATGTACACCGAGCCCATCATGCCGAACTGCACCAGGTAATCCGGCTTGCAGTCCACGTTCGCGCCGCAGTCGATGAGCAGGGCGCCCACGGGCTGACCGTTGGGCAGGATCGGGGCAAGCGCGGGACGTTCAATGCCGGGAATCCGGCCGAGACGGAACATGCCGCCGGCCAGGACCGCACCGGTGGAACCGGCGGAAACAAACCCGTCCACCTGCTTTTCCTTGAGCTGGAGCATGCCGATCACCGTGGCGCTCTTCTTCTTCTGACGCACGCCCATGACCGGGCTTTCATCATTGGTGATGACTTCCGGCGCGTCCACAAGTTCAATACGGCTGCGCAGTTCACCGCAGTCCCTGAGCAGCGGTTCCACCACATTCAGGTCGCCCGCCAGCACAATGGTGAGATCCGGGTACAGCCTCAGTGCCTCAAGCGCACCGTCTACCGGTGCCTGGGGGGCATTGTCTCCGCCCATGGCATCCAGGAAAATCCGCATGCACTCCACTCCCTTCAAGTCCGAGTAGCCGTGATTGTAACAGAAAGAATACAGCATTGCAAGCAAAAAGCAAGCTTTTCCGCTTGAGACTCAGCGCCGGGCATGGTAAAATAACTTCCGCTTGCAAAAAGAATAATCCGCCGGAAACGGCGGATGCATAGAGGCCTGTCCCGTCAGCGGGGCAGTGTTTGGTTTCCTGATCCGGGAAAGAAGGAGGTAAGAGAGATGATTCTGAGAAAAGCCGCCATGAGCGATCTGGATGCCCTGTGCGCCCTGTATGCCGATGTATGCAGCAGCATGGAAGCGGAGGGCCTGCATCAGTGGCATTTCGGCACCTATCCCAGCCGCCAGATATTGACGGAGGACATTGAGCGCGGAGAACTCTACTGCGCGGACGGTGCGGAGGGTCCCGCCATGGCCGTGACCGTGTCCGAGCGCGGCATGGACTGCTTTGAGCAGGTGAACTGGCTGTTTGGCCGGCATCCCGGATATTTCTACCGTGTCTGCGTGCATCCCGGCATGCAGGACCAGGGATATGGCACCAAGGTACTGGAAGAAGCCGAGGACATGCTCCGGGACAGGGGCTGCGACTGTGTGCGCTGTGATGTGTACCAGGACAATACCCTGGCCCTCCGGCTGTTTGACAGGCGCGGCATGCGCACATCAGGGCGCCTGGTTCTGCGCGGCAGACCCAGGGAAAGCCTGTGCCTGGAAAAGCCGCTGACCAGTGACTGCGCGCTGCTGCCGCTGAGAATGCATCCGGCGTTCCGCGGGGGCAGTCTTACGCCCTGGGGCGGATCCAAGCTGATGAGCGTATATCAGAAGCCCATTGTGGATATTCCCACCGGCGAGAGCCTGGAAGCCAGCTGCGTGAAGGACCTGAACAGCCGGGATGACGCCGGTGTCGAGCTGGGTGAGCTGGTGAAGAAGTACGGCGCGCCCTTTGCCGGGAAATATGCGGAGCGTCCGTTCCCGCTGCTGCTCAAGCTGATTGACGCCAGGGAACAGCTCTCGGTCCAGGTGCATCCGGACGATGCCTATGCGGGTGAGCATGAGCAGGGCAAGCTGGGCAAGACGGAGGCCTGGCTGATCCTGGACGCGCCGGAGGGCAGTCAGCTGGTCTACGGCATCCGGGAAAATGTCACGCTGGATGAGCTGCGGGATGCCTGCCGGCAGGGCAAGGCCGTGGAAAAATTGCTGCGGTATGTGGATGTGCGTCCCGGGGATGTGTGCTATATCCCGGCGGGCTGCGTGCATGCCATCGGGGCGGGCATCATGCTCTATGAGATCCAGCAGTCCTCCGACATCACCTACCGCTTCTATGACTGGGACAGGGTGGACAGGACCGGAAAGCGGCGTGAGCTGCATCTGGACAAGGCACTGGACGTCACCAGACTGGATCTGCGCCTGGATCCCGTGCCCGCGCCGGAGGCCGAGCTGGTCCGGGTGCTGGACAAGACGTATTTCACGCTGGACCTGATCCGTTCACGGGAAAAGGTGGAGCTTCCGGAGATCACGGACTTCGGCTTCCTTACATGTCTGGAAGGCGATATCCGCCTGTGCTGGGATGGCGCGAGCCTGCCGGTGAAAAAGGGTGAAACCTTCTATGTGCCCTGTGCCGCGCCGCACCTGTGGGTGGAAGGCGAAGGCCGCGCGGCTCTGGCCATGCCGCGGTAAGGCAGAACAAAAGGGCTGCCGCCGGCAGCCCTTTTGTATTGCGGTCTGTATCAGAGTTTGCTGAGCATGTCCCGGTTCAGTTTGCGGAACAAGAACAGGCAGATGACGCAGGACACGGCTTCTGAAATGGGGAAAGCCCACCAGATCAGGTGCACGTCCATGAACAGCCGGGTGAACAGCCAGGCCACCGGCAGCAGCACGAGCAGCTGACGGCACAGGCTCATGATCAGGCTGTAGGTGCCCTTGCCCACTGCCTGATAGACGGAGGACAGGATAATGCCCACCGCGGCCATGAGGAAGGACAGGGAGATGATGCGCAGGGCGGACACGCCGATGCGCGTCGTGGCCTGGGCGATCTCGCCGGCACCGCTGGACTCGAACAGGGACATGAGCTGGGTGGGGAAGGCCAGGAATATTATCATGCCCACGATCATGATGCACATGGCATAGGTGAGGCCCACCCGGATGGCTTCATAGACACGCTTACGGTTGCGCGCGCCGAAATTATAGCCTACAATGGCGATAATGCCGGTGGACAGGCCGAATACCGGCATGAAGACGAAGGACTGAAGCTTGAAGTAGACGTTGAGCACGTTGACGGCGGCATTGCCCTCCGGATAGGTGGACAGCAGCGAGTTCATGCCCACGTTCATCACCGAGCCGATGGCCTGCATAATGGTGCTGGGAAAGCCGACGGCCAGGATATCCCGGAGCAGCTGAACGCTGGGCTGAAAATCCTTCACGCGCAGCACAAGCTCGGTATTCCGCTTCTGATTCAGCACAAAGCCCAGGAGCGCGGAGCACCACTGTCCGATGACCGTGGCGATGGCCGCGCCGGCAATGCCGAGCTGCGGCGCGCCGAGATACCCGAAAATCAGGATCGGGTCCAGGACGATGTTGGTCACGGCGCCGGTGAGCTGCGTGATCATGGACAGCACCGTATTGCCGGTGGACTGGAGCATGCGCTCGAACAGGATGGACATGAACAGGCCGGGGCAGAAGCAGGTGACGATCCGGAGATAGGTGATGGACATGCTGCGGATATCTTCCGCGTTCTCCAGGTTCTGGGAAACCAGCAGGTGCATGGCCGGACGCGCCAGGAACAGTCCGATGATGAGGAACAGGCATGCGGAGCACAGCTCAATGATCATGCCGTTCCAGGCAGCTTGGCGTGCCTTTTCGGGATTCCTTTCGCCGAGCTTGCGGCTCATGAGACTGGAAATACCGGTGCCCATGCCCACGGAAAGCGCGATCATCAGCATCTGGATCGGATAGGCAAGGGAAACTGCGGTGAGTGCCATGGGGTTGTAGCGGGACACAAAGATGGAGTCCACCACATTGTACAGGGCCTGCACCAGCATGGATATCATGACGGGAATGGAAATCTTGGGTACGAGCGTCCGCATGGGTGAGGTGCCCAGAAGCTCAGAACGCTGGGTTTTCTGCATGCAATTACCTCCTTGAATCCGGCATTGGCCGGAACAAGGATGGTAGCATGTACATACCATATAGTCAATACAGGAGAAACATGATGAGCGTACTTGAACAGGCAAGGGACATGCTGGAACAGGTGACGCCGCTGAGAACGGACTGCGGAAAGCGCTGCGGCGACAGGTGCTGCCTGTCCATGGAAGGCGAGGAAACCGGCATGCTGCTGTTCCCCGGGGAGGAAGCACTCATGGCCGGGGAAGGACGGATTCTGAAGACAGAGGGCGGAAGCCTGTTTGTCTGCGACGGGACATGCCGCAGGGAGAAGCGGCCGCTTTCCTGCCGGCTGTTCCCGCTGTTTCCCTGCGTGCGCGCAGGGGAAGTGTGCCTGGAGGTGGATGAGCGGGCAAGGCTGGTGTGTCCGCTCTGCGCATCAGGCGTGCAGGGGATGCTGCCCGAGTTCCGTGAAAAGGTGCTGGAGTGCGGAAAGCTGCTGCTGAGCGATGCCCGGCAGAGGGCGTTCATGGAAGCGCAGACACGGGCCATGGATGATCTGAAAAAACTGCGCCGGAGTTTTCTGGCGAAAGGAGAATGAAACAATGAGCCGGAAAGACGAAATGCTCAAGGCGGTCAAGTTCACACTGTTTTCCATATCTGCGGGCATTGTGCAGGTGGTGAGCTTCGCGATTCTGCACGATGTGCTGCATCTGGAGCAGTACTGGTTTTCCTATCTTCCGTCCCTGGTGCTGAGCGTGCTGTGGAACTTTACCTTCAACCGGAAGTATACCTTCCGTTCCAATGCCAATATTGCGCGGTCCATGCTGCTTGTGGCCCTGTACTATCTGGTGTTCACGCCGGCCAGCAGCTGGTGGGGTCAGAAACTGTCGGACGCGGGCGTGAATGACTGGCTGGTCCAGGCGATCAACATGCTGACCAATTTTGTGACGGAATACCTGTACCAGCGCTTTGTGGTGTACCGCAACAGCGTGGACAGCGCCGTGAAAAAGGAATGAAAAAACAGGAGCGCGAGGCTCCTGTTTTTTTGCGGATTATTCCACCTTGGTGAAGGCATCCTTGCCCAGGCCGCAGGTGGGGCAGGTCCAGTCTTCCGGAACGTCTTCCCAGGCAGTGCCGGGGGCTACGCCGTTGTCAGGATCGCCGAGCTCGGGATCATACACATAACCGCAAGGGCATTCGTACTTATCCATGGTGTGTTCTCCTTTCCAGCTGTCAGGCAGTGCTCTGCCTGCGTCTGGGGAAATTGTACCATATGCAGGGGAAAAACGCCAAATATTATTCCAGATTCGGCAGCAGATTCCCGTATTCGCTTTCCGTGACGTGGGACTTGGCGGACATTTTCTTGATCTTTTCCACTTCCGCGGCGGCCTTGGGGATCAACTGCACGGTTCCGGCGCCGCCGATGCATCCGCCCGGACAGGCCATGCCCTCGAGCAGATAGCCGTTGAGCTTGCCTGCCTTGGCGCGCATCAGCATTTTCCGGCATTCATTGAGGCCCTCGGCGTGCTCCACAGTCACTTCGCGGTCGGGATACAGGTCATGGATGCAGTTGACCACGGCGGAAGCCACGCCGCCTGCCACAGAGAAGCCGCGGCCGTCCGCACTGGCTTCACTGGGAACCGGCATGGATTCCAGCGCGTCGAAATCCACTTCCTTGGCTTCGAACATACCCATGACTTCCTCGAAGGTGAGCACGAAGTCCACATCACTGCGCACGGACTTGCGGCTGGCCTCGAGTTTCTTGGCGGCGCAGGGACCGATAAAGGCCACCTTGCAGTCGGGATGCTGGGCCTTGATCATGCGTCCGGTGAGCACCATGGGCGTGAGCGCCATGCTGATGCTGTCCTTGTGCTGGGGGAACTCGCGCTTGGCCATGACGGACCAGGCCGGGCAGCAGGAAGTGCCCATGAAGGGAAGCTTTTCGGGGACTTCCTTCACAAAGTCTTCGGCTTCCTGAATGGTGCACAGGTCCGCGCCGATGGCGACCTCCACCACGTCCCTGAATCCCAGCGCCAGGAAGGCAGCGCGCACTTTTTCGGGCGTCATGGCCTTTCCGAACTGGCCGGCAATGGCAGGCGCGATGGCCGCGTAGACCGGGACATCACTGCGCAGGGCCTGGATGCACTGGAAGATCTGTGCCTTGTCCGCGATGGCGCCGAAGGGACAGTTGGCCAGGCACATACCGCAGCTTACGCATTTTTCCTGATCGATTTCCGCACGCCCATACGTATCTGAATGAATGGCCTTCATGCCGCAGGCCACGGCGCAGGGCCGTTCCATACGCAGAATGACACCGTACTGGCATACGCTCATGCATTTGCCGCACTTGACGCACTTGGCGGGATCAATATGGGCCTGCCCGTGCTTCATTTCAATGGCGTCCTTGGGGCAGACCTGACGGCAGGGCTGAGCCAGACAGCCCTGGCACTGATCGGTGATGACCACCTGATTGTCCGGGCATGCATGGCAGGCAAACTTGATGATATTGATCAGCGGAGGCTGATAGTATTTTTCCGGGTGCACGCATTCTTCCGCGCCTTTGGAGACCGGGGCGTGCTCGGTGACATCGCGCAGCGGCAGGCCCATGGCAAGGCGCATGCGCTCCTTCACAATGGCGCGCTCCAGGAATACGCTTTCGCGGTATGTGGAGACTTCGCCGGGAATAATCCGGTAGGGAATGTTTTCCATATCGGAAAGGTCGCCATTATAATTGTAGGACAGACGCGCAACTTCGCAGAAAACCTTTTTCCGTATGTCATTGATGGACGTGTGGATTCCACGCATGCCCATGCAGCATCACCTCATACTCAGGATAGTGAAAGCATGCGAAACTGTCAAGTGCCGGGAAGCAGGTGGCAGTAGGCGGGTTTGCGGACAGGAACAGCCTGCAGAGTGTTCTGCAGGCTGTCGGCCATGGGATCAGATGTGACGGGTGTGTATTGGGCCGCGGGCTCCATGGATGCCGCGCTGGCATGTTCAGGATGCAGGGAGTACACGACAGAGATTTCTGAGGTCAATGATTCTTCCATTGGAAGTATCGGCATGTCATGCTGTGGGCATGTTGGCCGCAATCAGCGCGACGCCTTTGCTGCTGTTTCCCTGAACCATCGTGATGCTGCGCACCACTTCAAAACTGTACTGAACTCTTCTGTCGGAGATTGATCACAACTTTTTTGCCCATGGTGATTTTCAGCAGCCATTTGGCGCAATTGTCTCTGCATTTGGAAGCATTGAATACCTGGTCCCTGACTTTATTGATCAGGATCAGGGTCTTTACCCCGTGCGACAGCTGAAGCGGGGGTATGGGACCGAGCACGGGACTCTGGATCAGATATGCGCCAATCACCTCAGATTTATCTACATCGCGGATCATTTCCACCGCGAGCGGATCTGTGATCCACTGGTCCCTGTATACGTGCCTGAAGTAAGTGGATGTATCATAGATGGCATCTTCCATATTGCCAAACCATATGTTCAGCATGATAGGCCTCCTGTCGTGAAATGGCCGCCCGTGAGGCAGGGTGCAGAGAATAACATTCAATGCATTTCATGGCGCTGCGGAAAGTACTGCTCCTCCCCGGGAATCAGGCTGAGACTGCCTGCAAACTCCGGAGTGGGCTCAGTATGCATGCGGCGGACGGGCTGATAAAACCACTCAGGATGCTTTTCCCGACAGACTGCGAATATGGTATCATAATCATCCAGCTGTCTGCCTGGAAATGATTCTCATCCCCGGAGCATGATGAAATAAGTCTGCCGCACGGAATCCCATGATAGAGCAAAAAAGTGACGATTCAACGCAGTCCACGGCGGGACCGGGGCGCTTCTTCCCCGAGATGAGCGTATGTACACGAATGGTCTGAAATGAAAGCATACAGGCCGGACCGGTGCTTTCAGGAATGAAAAAGCGCACAACAAAGTTCTGATCTGCGGAACATCCGGAACATGGCTGCTCAAAAACAGAGATCAACTGCAGGCTTACATATGGTATAATCAGGGATGTAAGAGCATCTGCAGTGTTCAGACACCTGGGCAAATGCCGTTTTTCTCGGACAGAAAAAGGCCTGCAGAGTGTTCTGCAGGCTGCTGTACGGGGTCAGAAGTCCCAGAAGTTATGCATCATTGGACCACGGGGTCCCATGGGTCCGTGATGCATGCCGTGGAAACCGCGGCCCATGGGCGGACGGCGCTGCCAGCCCCAGGCGTCCATAAAGGGGCTGAACCAGAAACCGCGGCGCATGCAGCGGCGGAAGCGGCGGTAATACCGGCGCGGACGAAGGGCAGAAGAGATCAGGACGAGGAACACGAAGAGATAAAGCATGGCGCAACCTCCTTTACAGGCTATCTATATGCAATCGGCAGCTTTCCTGCCGTGAGATAAGGATACCAGAGGCCGGTGTCCGGTGAAAGGTGCCGGGGCGACAATTGAATCGTGCAGAGCGACAATTGGCGCGGGGACTGCGCAGGCATGCCAGAGGAGGGGACAGAAGATGCCGACTGACAAACGGTGTCCGAACTGCGGGGCAGGACTGGATTATCTTCCGAAAGCCGGGGTCTATTACTGCAGATACTGCAAAACCGAGTTCAATGATCCTGACGCGGAGGAGAAAAAACCCGTACAGGTGATCTACGAGATTCACCAGCACGGGCCGGAACAGGCACCGGACAGGAACAGCCCGGAAACGGTGCCGCAGAAAAAGCCGAAGGGCCTGAAACATATTCTCCTGATTTGTCTGTGCGCGACGTGGATCATGGCATGCATTGGGGCATACCGGGATGAGCCGACCGTGGAAAACTTCTTTACCTTCCTGCTGTTTGCGGTTCCGGCCATCTGGGGCATCTGGAAGATTCTATGGGGCGACAGCCACAGGCGCAGACGCAGAAAATGAATATCGGTGAGAAGTCCCTGCTGCGGCATGATATGCCCGGTCTCCGGGAACGTGAAAAACCAGCCTGTCCGGGGCTGGTTTTTCCATACTGTTCTCAGGCCATATCCTTCACAAATGCCGCGGCATCGGCATCGAGAAGGAACTCACAGTTGGGATGCAGCTGCAGCACGGAAGCGGGAAAATCCTCGGTTACAGGGCCCTTCAGCATCTGCCGCACGACCTCGGCCTTGTGACTGCCCTTGGCGATGAGCACGATCCTTTTTGCGTGCATGATGGTACGGATACCCAGCGTCAGCCCGCCGAGAGGGTACTGATCGCCCACGCCGGTTTCCCGGCGGACCCGGGCTTCGAACACGGGATCCATGGGCGACACCCAGGTCTCCGAACCAAAGGGCGTGCCGGGCTGGTTGATCCCGATATGCCCGTTGTACCCAAGCCCCAGCATCTGCAGGTCAATGCCGCCTCTGGCCTCGAGCGCTTCCTGGAAACGCCGGCATTCGCCGGGATAATCGTCGGACATGGTGGCGGGCATGATGAACCGGTCATCGGGTATCTGCAGCGCATCGGCAATCTGCTCCCGGATCATGGTATAGCAGCAGCCCGCGTAGGAACGGGGCAGATTGGTCAGCTCATCCACGTTGAAGAGCGTGACACGGCTGGTGTCAAAGGGATACTGCCTGTAAATGTCCGACACAATGGCGTGCATGTTCTTCGTGGTCTGGCCGGTGCTCAGTCCGATGACCGCATCCGGTTTTTCCAGCATCTGTCCGATGATCCGCCATGCGGCGATTACGTCAAAATCATGCTCGGTGGGGGCAATGGTGATTTTCATGGGTTGTCATCCTTTCCGCGGTGTCGGTTGTGTTATGTTCTGTTATCCACTGCTGCTTCCATGGCGTTTGCGCACGCGCCGGTGAGTCCGATCAGACGGGCATCAAGCTCGGTCAGATGCATGCCGCCGGTCACGTAGCGCATGGTATGCGGGCTCAGGTACTGCTGCGTCTGCTTCAGAAGGAATCCGTCCGCCACGATGCCGCCGCCGAGCACAATGGTGTCCGGATCGGAAAAGCGCACCATGTTCATGATCAGATTGGCGAGCGCCCGGGCCGCGTTGTCGGTCAGAGCGGTGCACAGGCTGTCCGTGCCGTACAGGGCAAAAATGTCCGCGGCGGACACCGCGCTGTCCTGGGGAATGCGCAGCGCGCTGTCCGGATACCTGTCCTTCAGAAACCGTGCACACCTGTCGAGTCCGGAGCCGGACGCGATCAGTTCCACACAGTCCGTCCGGCCGCAGATGCAGGGAATGCCGAGACAGAGGCCGGAGGAAGTGTGCCCCACTTCCCCGGCGTTGGCGTGACTGCCGCGGACCATGCGTCCGCCGGTGATGACGCCGGCGGCAATGCCGGTTCCCACATTAATGTACACAAAGTGCTCCGTGGTCCGGCCGTATCCGAAGCGCAGCTCTGCACGGGCTGCGCTTTTCACATCATTGTCCACACGGCAGGGAAGCCCGGAACATGCCTGGATCCGGCGGGCCAGAGGAATCACCTGATTCCGGTCCCGGTCGGTATCCAGCCACTTTCCGGTTTCCCCGTCCACATGCCCGGCAAGCCCGATGCCGACAGCACAGGGCGAGAATCCGGGCGTGGGTTCCGCCAGAAATGCCTGAAGCGCGTCTTCCATCAGGCGGCAGGCGCTTTCCTGGTCCATGGGTCCGGTGGGCACTCTGCGGGTGCGCAGGAAATTCCCCTCCGGGTCCATCTCGCCCAGGAGCAGCTTGGTGCCGCCGAAATCCATGCCGATATAGGACGGGCGCAGGACTGACTGCATGGTTCATCCCTCCGGTTCATGTCGTGTATTGGGCGGGGCTCAGGCCAGGGTATCGGCGCATACCAGAAGCATGCGGCAGGCGGAAGCGCCCCAGACCTCCCGGAAAGTGGCATTATTGTTCTGGGGCCAGTAGGGCTCGTCCCCGTTGCCCAGGGTTTCAATGCCCACCGGCATTTCGCCCGCGCACTCGCCGCAGAGCACGGCGTACTGGCGGCAGAAGCGGCTGCCGTCCCCGTATACGAGGGACTGACCGAAGGGATTCTTGCCCCACATCCAGTACAGCTGCTCATGGGCGATCTGGCGCAGACGGCTGTCGCCGAAATACCGGCCGAGTATGGAAGCGGCTTTCCCGGCGGAAAGCAGGACGGCGCTGTTGCCGCGGAAGGAGAACCAGACCGGGAAGTTCCGGAGCACATACCCCGGCGCAATCTCCTGTCCGGCCTGGAGCTGGGCCAGGTAATTCTCCTTTTCCGAGTCATAGTCGCAGGTGACGTGCAGGTAGGGGAAGAGTTCACGGTCCTCCGCCTCGTCCAGGCGATGCACGCCGGCAGGCAGCATGCCATAGGGCGCGGTATTGCCGGCGATCGCCTTAAGATAATCGCCGTAACGGCGCATGCACGCTTCCCAGCGCTCTTTTTCCGGCGCATCCGGAAGGGAAATGCAGGCGGCTTCCAGGGCCTGCATGAACTGATGCTCCCTGGACTGGTGATTGAAATGCACAATGGTCCGGTGCGTTTCATCCCGGTAGAAGAAACCGGTAAAGGGCAGATGCGCTTCCCCGGTCTCCTGGCATGCCATCAGAGCGTCCGCGCAGGCAAGGATTTCATGTTTATAAAGATCTTCGCCCGTGGCGCGGTACAGGTGACTCGCGCTCCAGAGCCGCACCGCGTGGTACTGGGACAGTCCGGAATTCCATGTGTGCTCATACATGTGCGCGGGGTCCACGCCGGTCTGCCTGAACACATCCGCGGCAAACCCGAAGTCCTCCCGGGCGGCGTGAAGCGCCGTGGCGGCGGCTGCGGGATCTTCTTCTGCAAGGATCAGGGCGGCATAGGCTTCCACGCCGGAGAACAGGAAATTCTCATAGGCGTGGTTATGCACCCGGGCAGATATATCGTCAAACGTGCCGATGATATTGTCGGTATACCGGGTCGCGCCGGCGGAGGTGGCGCGGTAGCCGTCGCCGAAGCGTGTTTTCAGGATAAAGTCCAGGCCCCAGCGCGCCTCCTCCAGAAGACGGGCGTGCAGCGGATCCTGCGGCGGCACGTGGGACGCGCATTCCAGAAGCGCCTGGGTGATTTCCGCTGTCTGGGCGGACTGCTGGGACACATCACCCGCGTCATGCCAGCCGCCGCAGAAGGGAATGGTTTTCCCCATATGCCGCGCCAGAATATCCTGGTGGCACATGCCGTGCTTGCCCGGCACCGGCGTGCCGCAGCGCAGACAGAAGAAGAAATTGATCAGCCGCCACAGCGTGGCGCGGGCGAGGTCAGGGGAGATTTCAAACACGCAGCTTTTCAGATCCCCGGTTTCCAGGCGGTAGGCGCCGGGCAGGGTGACGGCGGAAAAATCCGCGGTCTGGAAAGTTCCGCGCGCGTTCCGGACCTGCCGGACACATCCCTCATAGACGCATGCCCCGGTTTCCTCCGCCAGAATGCGGAAGGTATCGGAAGCGGTGGTCAGGACGGCGGTTTTTTCGTCTTCCGGGAAATAGCCCACGGACGACAGTCGGATGCCGGGATCCGGGTTTGCCCAGCCGTATTCGAACTCCGGACAGTCAATGGCTTCCAGGCGGATATTGCGCACGTCATAGACAAGCTGTCCCGGCGCGCCGCTGTCACAGCCGCTCAGAAACACGTACAGGGTGAGCCGGGATACGGCGTCCCTGGGCATGGCGCTGAACTCCCAGATGCAGGTCTGCCAGACATCCTTTTCCAGATCAAACACGGTGGCGCCCTCACGGAAATAGGGATCGGGCACCGGAATTTCTCCCTCATTGACCACGGATACATTCAGATGCTGCACCTGCTGTCCCGGGGAGCGGGGACGGACCTCCAGGGCCAGACGGTGATAGGGCCGCCAGTCCATGCGCGGCAGGTCAAAGGAGACCGCGGCCGTGCCGAAATTGGAATAATCCCCGTCCGGTGAAGCGCCTTCGGGCCAGTGATCGCTGGTCAGGGGAGCCGAGAACGTAAGTCTGCCGTCCTCCAGGACAAGGGTCGTGCCCCTGGCAGCAGCGGGGGAGAGGGCATGCGCGGAGGGGAAGACCGGGCATGTCTGCAGGACGTGTTTTTCGGTGAACCGGGCTTCCAGGCTTTCTTCCCGGTGCAGGGGGAGCGGACGGTGCACATACAGTGTTTCCTGTATCTCCCTGAGCAGGCGCTTGTTCATGGTAAGATCCGCCTTTCTTCAGCTTTCTGTGACCGATTCTGATATGGACATATGCACAGTGGATCTGGAGCATGCGTGGTATGGCAGCCTGGAAGCGAAGGCAGCGATCAGTCTGCCGGCTTTTCAAAGAGGAAAAACGGACGGTTCTTGCAGTCTTCCGGGATAATGGAGAAGCTGGCCACGGCTTCATTGCCTTCCATGGTCACCTTGCCCTTGCGTCCGGGAATATCGAAGCGCCCGGGCCGGTACATGGGATCCAGAACGCGCACATTGTCGCCCTCGAGATCCGTAAGCACGATATAGTGTCCGCTGTCTGAGAATACGCCGGTATAGCCTTCCCGGTCACCGCGGGTATTGGCGATGACCATGCCGCGCTTGTCACGGAGAAAGGACCGGACCATTTCCGCGTCCTCGGTCACGGTGAGGCGCAGCCCGACCTTTTCCGCAAAGACCGGGGCGAAAATATACAGGTCTGTTCCGGGCTTTTCCCGGGCTCCGCAGGCGATGGCCAGTTCACAGGCATCCCAGGGCTTGAAGGAAATATGCAGCATGTTTTCCGCCACCATGGCGGCACTGCAGGGGCCGCATCCATTGTTGGCAATGGTGCCGAAGCCTGTGGTGGTGCATGGATACGGCCTGTCGGGATAGTCCAGCTGGCAGTAGAAAATATATCCTTTCACGAGGTTCACTCCCTGGAATCAGTAGGGGACGGAAGCCGCGCGGCTTCGCGTCCTATCAGTAGCTTTTTTCAAATCCGCAGAGGCTGCAGTGATATTTGATCACTCTCCGGCGTGTGTGCTGAATCCTTGAATCGGCAAAGATATTGCTGGTACCGCCGGGGGTCAGGCTTTCGCGCATGAGATTGACCAGATTGCCGGGCTCGGGATCTCCGTAGGTGCATCTCCAGCCATCCGCCCGGTGGCACTTGGGGCAGACCTTGGGCGGCTTTCTCCGGAAGATATTGAACATGCAGGATGCCTCCTCTCAGGGCATGGGTATCGAAAGGTCCCCTTTGCAGGATATGGGAAATGGATGCGGCTGCGTGAAATGCTGAAGGCATGGGTTCTGCAGCCGGGGATTCAGCGGCCTGCCGGTGCGGTGCAGGACCATGCATGCTGTTATGAACAAAGGGGACTGGTTTCGCTGGTATCTTATGGTATTTGCCAGCATCAGTCAATCGGTTCTGTCTGAAAGATACATATATATGATCGAATCCTGCGGTCCGGTCAGGTCCTTTCAGGCAGAGCCGGTCAGGATCCATTCATGAACACGGACTTGATCAATATGGATATGCATGTAGAATAGTCATCGGAAAAAAGAAACTCTGGCAGTTCTGCAGTGAATCGGCAGAAGAGAAAGGAGACAGTCATGAAAAAAATCGGCCTGGATACGTTTATGGATTTCCGGATGCTTTCCTCCCTGACCTATTCTCCCGAAGGCGGGAAACTGGCATATGTGATGACGGGCATTGACCGGGAAAAGAAGGAATATGTCAGCCGGCTCCGGCTGCGTACCGGGGATGATGACCGGCTTATGGTCAGTGACGGAAGAATCGGGGAATTCTTCTTTGAGGACGAGGAGCATATCCTGTTTGCCACGGAAAAGCGCGACGAAAAGAAAGAGGAGAAGGAAACAGGGGAGAAAGCAGCATCCACTGTGCTGTACCGGCTGCCGCTGACGGGCGGCGAAGCGGAGAAGGCCATGGAGCTTCCGATCAATGCCGGCGCGTTCAGGCGTCTGACAGACGGAAGCCTGCTGATGACAGGGGAAATCAGCACGGAACACCCTGACCTGTACCTCCTGGAAGGGGACAAAAAGAAGAAGGCGTTGGAGAAGCTCGGCGAGGAAAAGGACTACGAGGTGCTGACGGAATCACCTTTCGTATTCAACGGCCGCGGCCTGATCCAGGGAAAGCGCAGCGCGCTGTTCCACTACCTGCCTGAGGAAAAGAAGCTTCGCCGTCTGACCGGGAAATTGACCGATGTGGGCACGTTCCGGGTTCACGGTGATCAGGTCTGGTTCAGCGGCGCGACATACCGCACCCGAAGACCCAACCGGGAATGTCTGTACCGTCTGGATCTGAAAACCGGGAAAACCGAGCAGGTGCTGGGCCCGCGTCTCCTGATCTACGCCATTGAATTCATCGGGGACACGCTCGTTGTGATCGGCGCGGATGGAAAGCGTTTCGGGGACAATGAAAACCCGCGCTTCTATACCTTCGATATCCGGTCGCTGGAGCTGAAGATGCTCTGTGACGCGGATGAAAGCCTCGGGAATGCCATGCTGACGGATGTGGAGTATGGCGCTGCACGTTTCACCAAGGCAGACGGCGGCTTCCTCTATTTCCCTGCGCTGGACAGGGACGGGTGCACGCTGAAGCGCATCGGCCTGGACGGCAGGATCGAAACCGTTGTTTCAACCCGGGGCCTGCTCAGTGATTATGACGTGCATGCCGGCAGGGTGATCTATGCAGGCATGTTTGACATGAAGCTTCCGGAAATCTACTGCGCGGCGCCTGAGGGAGCACGGTGTCTCACCTCCTGGAATCACGATGTTCTGAAGGATACGTATGTGGCACAGCCGCATCCTGTTACGGCGGAACTGGATGGCGAAGAGATTGACGGCTGGGTGCTTCTGCCCGAAGACTATGATTCCCGGAAGAAATATCCTGCGGTTCTGGACATTCACGGCGGGCCCAAGTGCGCCTATGGCCCCGTGTTCTTTCATGAAATGCAGGCATGGGCGGCCAGAGGCTATATTGTCTTTTTCTGCAATCCCCACGGTTCGGACGGCAGAGGCAATGCGTTCTCCTATCTTGATCTGCAGTGGGGCAGCATTGACTACCGGCAGATCATGGCCTTTACTGACAGAGTGCTGGAATTGTATCCGGCCATCGATCGGAAAAAGATGTGCTGCACCGGCGGATCCTACGGCGGTTACATGAGCAACTGGATTCTGGGACATACGGACCGGTTCTGCTGCATTGCCACCCAGCGCAGCATTTCCAACTGGGTGACGATGTACGGCATTGGTGATATTCCGCCTGTTTCCAGCTCTGAAATGTGCAGCGCGGATCCGTATTCCGAAAAAGGCTTTGAACAGATGTGGGATGTCTCCCCGCTGAAGTATGTCAGGAACGCAAAAACCCCGACGCTTATAATCCACAGCGAAGAGGATCACCGCTGTCCCATCTCTGAGGGGTATCAGCTGTATACTGCTTTGGTCTATCTGCGTGTTCCCGCCAGGATGGTTGTGTTCCATGGAGAAAACCATGAGCTTTCCCGCACAGGCAAACCGGCACATCGTCTCCGCCGGCTTGAGGAAATCACGGGCTGGTTTGACAGATATGCAAAGTGACCGCCTGCGCGATAAGGGTGCAACAGGGATACGGAATGCCTGGTAACATTGGATTCTATGTTTCGTAAAACCGCATCTGTGCATTAAGGGAATGCAAAGGAAACATCTGACGGTCAGGCCGGCGGATGTTTCCTTTGCAGGCACAGAAGCAATTGGTTTTGCAATCGTGGACGATGCATTGTTTTTTCCGTTGTGTTTTTCAGATGGTTGATATATGATACCTGAGAAGAGTGCCAAGAAGAACGATCATGCCTGTATGAGGAATTATGTTGGGGCTGAAGAAAGAGCAGTTACCTCAGACTGATTTTTACTCTAGCCAAAGCTGTAAAGCCGGCTATATGTTGAACAAAGAAAAGGCACACTGGTCGTGTGCCCTGGGGGTGCTATAGGCAAATCAGACAGCTGATGGTGCTCTTACAGGACAGATCGATGGAAACACCAACGAACATGAGCTTTTTCCTGAGGGCTGAAAGGAGGGAGAAGGATTATGACGGTGAGAAAACTTCCGATTGGAATACAGGGATTTGAAGGATTAAGAAATGATGGATATATTTATGTGGATAAAACAAAGTATATCTATCAGTTGGTTCACGAGGGGAAACCATATTTTCTGAGCAGACCAAGAAGATTTGGAAAGAGCCTTCTCCTTTCTACAATGAAGGCGTATTGGGAAGGAAAGCGGGAACTGTTTGGCGGACTTGCAATAGAAAATCTGGAAGAGGGAAATCCGGAAGCCTGGAAACCACATCCAGTATTCTTTTTTGATTTTAATGGTGCCAACTACCAGGAGAAGGGCTCTTTGGAGCGCAGACTGGATTTTCAACTGCAGCAATGGGAAGAGGAGTATTCGTCTGTAAACCATACTCTTATGCTTGGAGAACGGTTTCAGAAATTACTTAGAACGGCTAAGGAAAATACTGGTTTTCGCTGTGTGATTCTTGTGGATGAATATGACAAGCCGCTTATGGATGTCATGGAAAACGAGGAACTTCGGGAACATAACAAAGAGGTAATCAAAGGCTTTTTCAGCACATTGAAGAGCTTTGATGATTATATTCAGTTTATCTTCATCACCGGAGTATCCAAGTTTCATAAGGTGAGCATTTTCAGCGATTTGAATCAGCTGAATGATATCTCACTGGACGAAGAGTACGCCTGTATATGTGGAATAACAGAATCGGAAATGAATGATTGTTTTGACCAGGAAATAGATGCACTGTCCCGAAGAAGAAAACTTCAGAGATCAGAATGCCTGAATGAATTAAAGAAACAGTATGACGGATACCACTTTTATCCGGATGCTGAGGGAGTGTACAATCCTTACAGTTTATTGAAGTGTTTCTTTTCAAAGGACTTTGGTTCTTACTGGTTTGAAACAGGAACTCCGACATTTTTGATAAAAAGACTACGCGATATTCAATTTGATGTGTCGAAGTTCACAGAGGGGACTATATTTGCGAGTGAGTCAGTTCTAAAAGATTATACAGGAGACAGCCTGAATCCAATTCCGCTTTTATACCAGACCGGATACCTTACCATAGCGGATTATGATGCAGACAGAAAACGGTATACGCTCAGCTTTCCCAATGAAGAGGTGAAATATGGTTTCCTTGAAAGCATGATGCCTTCTTATGTACCCGGTGCGAGTGCTGGGAACGGGCTTGATATCTTTTCATTGGACGAATACATTGAAAATGGGAAACTGGATCAGATCAGAAATGTTCTGACCGGATTATTTGCCAATATTACATATACAGTCGAATCAGATCCTTTTGAACATTATTTTCAGGCGGTCATATATCTGGTGTTTACACTGCTTGGAAAGTATTGCCAGTGTGAGATGCATACCTATACAGGACGTATTGACTGCAGAGTTCAAACAAGGAACTACATATATCTGTTTGAGTTCAAACGGGACGGTACCGCAACGACAGCGCTTGAACAGATAGACAGCAAAGACTATGCGCTCCCATTTATCGCAGATTCCAGGAGACTGTATAAAATTGGCGTATCATTTGATAGCAAATCCAGGAAACTGACAGACTGGGCTGTGAGCTGATGGAGAAGCTTGATGACTGTGACTTAGCATCTACTCATTTTTATACTTTGAACAAATACAACGCTTGCCGCGCCAAAGATTCGATATCAGAGACCCTGCCAATCGATAACGGGGCTGATATCGAATCTTTTTCTCTGCAGATGCTTTCAGTCAGTTCCTTAAGCGGAAAATCCCGCTATCGGAAAATCCGCCGTAGATGCCGATTCTGGCTGTATGTTTTTTTACTTTTTTGATCTGCAGCTGTCACCCCTGTCTTCGTCTGCGTATATACAGGTGCACGGAGCAATAAAGCTTCCGAAAAAATAAAAAACAGCGCAGAAGAGGCGGAAAAGGAGAAAATAAAATGATGAACATGAATGAAATGATGGAACTGGAACTTGAAGAACTGGAACTGATCGGCGGCGGCGATGCCTTTGATGTGTATGCGGACTACCTGAACACGCTCTTTGCCAAGTACAACGTCCATGGCATCCGTGAGGTGAAGAAGGTTTGCACTCCGGAGGAACTGGCCAAGATCAAGGAACTGTATCATGCGTTCCTGTATGATCCTAACGTTGCCTGATCACGTAAATCTGTAATAAACCGGAAGGTGCGGGCAGGCAAAAACTTCAACTGTTTGAAATCACGGGTACATTTTACCAGCTGTCCCGAAGAATCCCCTGAAAATCGAATAATTGCATCGTCGGAGTATGTAAAAAAAGGAGCAGCCCATTACGGACTGCTCCTGGACAGCAAAAACTGCACTTTCTGAAGCTTTGATTCAGCGCTTGAAACGATTATTCAGGTTTTCTCGGTTCTTCCTGCGCTGTTCCGCAGGCATGATGATATCGAGAACGGTAATGAAAATGCCCATTCCGATAATGTAGAGCCAGTTGACTTCAAACGTCCTTCCTTTGATCATGGCTGCGCCCCATTCAGCTGCAAGCATAGCAAGGCAGCCAAACACAAAATAAAGGATACGTTTGACAACAGGGTTCATATTCTTGAACATTTCGATACCTCACACAAATATGATAAAACCATAACTGTAGGAACACATCCAAATGATCAGCTGCCAGTCGAAATACCGTTTCAGCATGCTGTCAAAGCTGTTTCGTTACTGGCTTCCCTTACAGGCTGTCCCATGTGGATGTGATGTAGTCGGTTACTTCCTGCATTGTGACATCCGGATACTCTGCCATGATACGGTTCAACGCTTTGAGCGTGTTTTCTGGCAGCCTGCTTTGTCCCCCGATCAGCGTTTTCTTTCCGATGTCCTCCAATGAGACGATCTTTGCGTGCTTGCCCGCAATGACGGACAATATTGTATTGAACGCAAGAATCGTTTTTCCATTGTGTTCCTTTGGTTCCAAAGTCAGGGCGGCCTCCTAAAAAGACAGAGGGGATCGAAACCCCCGCTGTCTTGAATGAAAGATTATTTGAAATACCGATCCAGCAGTCCTTCAAAGTCCTTGCTGTGTCAGACGTGATATGCTTTTTCGTATCCGCACTGATCGCAATGATACGTCAGGACGCCAGTCCTGCTGTTCTGAACCGCATGATTGCCGGAAACGCCTCCGGGGCAGAAAGTCTCTCTGGAACGGTCGCCGATATCGACCGCCGAGCCCGCATATCCGCCGGGCTGGAGCCTCACATCAAAGCGGCCGCCGTAATCGACTGCCGAGCCTTCATTGCCGAGAATATGCCAGCCGTCAGACTTCCCGCATTTGGGGCAGGCCTTGGGAGGAGACTTCTTGAAAAGTGCCATGAATGTGCGCGCTCCTTATTTTCCGAAGTAGCGATCCAGCAGGTCTTCAAAACCTTTGTCGTGCCGGGCTTCGTCAATAAGCTTTTTCGTATCCACAACTGTCGCAGTGA
>CAMNDE010000008.1:0-75937 GCA_946534895.1 uncultured Clostridia bacterium | reverse complement strand
GCAGCAGACTGAAAATCTGCGTGTCGGTGGTTCGATTCCGCCCCAAGGCACATTTATGCGGTAGTAGCTCAGCTGGTAGAGTGCCACCTTGCCAAGGTGGATGTCGCGGGTCCGAATCCCGTCTACCGCTCTCTCTTTGGTGCCATAGCCAAGTGGTAAGGCCAAGGTCTGCAAAACCTTTATTCCCCAGTTCGAGTCTGGGTGGCACCTCTCCCCATGCGATGCATGGGTTTTCTTTTTGCCCGGAAGCCCCGGATGGCAATGCATGATGCCCGGAAAGCATGATGTGAGCAGGCACGGAAGGTCTTATGTCTTGATGCTAAGCAGCTGTTACCGTACAATCGGTGGCGGCTTCTTTTCTTTTTCCTGCAGGGGTTTTCCGGTGCCCGCAGAAAAAAATGATTTTTTTGAAAAACTCTGTAACGTTTTTTCCGCTTCACCGTCTAAATGGTGATTCCGGATGCGGGGGGAGGTGATGGCTTGACCAGGGAACAGTGTGCCCGGCTCTATGATGCCTGCTATATGCGCGTATTTTCCTATGTGATGACGCTGTGCGGGGATCGGGCAGAGGCGGAGGAGATCACGCAGGAAACCTTTTACCGGGCCTATGCGCGCTCCGGCGACTTCCGCGGGGAGTCCGATGAGGTGACCTGGCTGTGCGCGATCGCCAGAAACCTGTTCATGGACGAGAAGCGCCGCCGGGGCAGACACGCGGAGATTCCGGAAAATCTGCCGGATGAAGGGAAAAGCGTGGAGAAGGCGGCGGAGGACAGGGACTCGTCATTCCGGATTCATATGCTGCTGCATGAGCTGGAGGAACCCTACCGGGAAGTGTTTGAGCTGCGGGTATTCGGCGAACTGAGTTTTCGGGAAATCGGCATGATCTTCCGGAAAACGGAGAACTGGGCCCGGGTCACGTATCACCGTGCGAGAATCCGGCTGCAGGAAAGGATGGGAGACCAATGAAGATGGATTGTGAGGTTGTGCGGGATCTGCTCCCACTGTATGCGGATGATGTCTGCAGCGGGAAAAGCCGCGCGCTCATTGAGGAGCATATCCGGGAGTGTGAGGACTGCCAGAAACTGCTCGGAAAACTGAGACAGAGCGAACTGGAAGAGGAGCTGCACAAGGAGAAGAACACGGTGCTCCGCTACGGAGCGCTGCGCTTCCGGCGCCGGTCGGCCGCCGTGGGCGGCACGGTGGCGGCCCTGTTCATGATCCCCGTGCTGGTGTGCCTCTGTGTCAATCTTGCCTCCGGGCACGGGCTGGACTGGTTCTTTATCGTGCTGGCCGCGCTTGCCGTGACGGCATCCCTGACGGTGGTTCCCCTGATGGTGGCCGAGGACCGGATGTTCTGGACCTTCTGCGCGTTCTGCGCAAGCCTGCTGGTGCTGCTCGGCGTGGTCTGCCTGTACACCGGCGGGAGCTGGTACTGGATCGCCTCCAGTTCCACGCTGTTCGGACTGAGCGCCGTGTTCCTGCCGTTTGTGGTCAGGGCACGCCCGCTCAGGAGTCTGCTGGGCGGCTGCCGGCGCTGGCTGGTGGTGCTGGCGGTGGACGGCGCGCTGTTTGTGAATATGATGAATATGATCATTTCCAGAGGAGCACTTACCGGAAGCAGCATTGTGCTGACGGTCTGCGCCCTGGCAGGGCTTGGCATAGCCGCCCTTGAAATCATGCGGAAAAGAGGAACGGAACAATGAGCAGAAATACGAGAATCATGATCGGGATTGTGGTGTGTGCGCTTATGCTCGTCACGGGCATTGTGCTGGCGGTATTTGACATGTTCCGCATACAGCCTCGGGAAGCATCCGGATACGCGGAGGGCGGCGCGGTCATCCGTGAAACGGTGGACAGTCTGGACATTGACTGGACCAGCGGGAAGGTCACGGTCATCCGCAGTGCGGGGGACGCGTTTGAAATCAGTGAAACCTCCGACAAGCCCATCCCGGATAATCAGAAAATGCAGTGGCAGCTGGACGGAAAAACGCTGAAAATCCGACATTCCAGGCCGGGCATTCGGATCACAGGCGATGTGGAAAAGGAACTGACCGTGAAGGTCCCGGAAAGCGCCAGGTTTGAAGAGGTTTCCATTGATGCGACCTCGGGCGAAATCCTGCTCCCGGCACTGCCCGCGGACAAACTGGACCTGAAAGTGACCTCCGGCCTGATTCAGGCGGAGGCGGATGCGAAGGACATCCGTGCCGGGGCGACTTCCGGGGATATCCGCCTGACGCTGGTGAGCGCCGCGGACGAAGTGAAAATGGCAGCCACCTCCGGTTCCGTGTCCCTGGAAGGCGGAAAAGCGGACAGGGTGAAAGTGTCCATCACCTCCGGCGGCATCGGAATCCGGATGGATGAGGTGCGCCGGCTGGATGCCGGCAGCACTTCGGGAAACATCCTGGTGGATGCGGGAAAGACAGAAGAGGCGGAGATCCAGGGAGCGAGCGGCAATATACAGGCTGTGTTCCGCGCCTTTGAGGAACTGGATGTGGGTACCACATCCGGCAGCGTATCCCTGAAACTGCCGGTACAGCCGGGATTCACCGCGGACATGGATAACTCCGGTGCGCTGGAGTACAGCCTGCCCTTTGCCCGGCAGGGTGACAAGTATGTGTGCGGCGATGGCAGCGGAAAAGTGGAAGTACACTGCACATCCGGCGATATCCGGATTGACGCGGTGGAGGAATGAGAAAACGGTCCCGGCGGCGGGACCGTTTTCTCATGGGCATACATCAGGAAAGGAAGCGTTATCTGGACGGGCTGACTTTCAGCGTTTTCAGGAAGGCTTTCCGGGTATCGTCAATCCTGTAGCTCTCCAGGGCTTTCTGGATGGCCCTGTTGTGGGTCCATATGTCCAGCACCGGGTGCGTGAAGTACGGGAGAATGCTGTCATACTGCTTGGCCAGGGCCGTGGCGAAATACCAGGCGATCATCATGCGGACATAGTACTCCTCTGAAGAAATGGCGGCCACCATGTCCGGATAGGCGGGCAAGAAGTCCTCGTCCAGAAAATGATTCATCAGCATCCGGATGCCGAAGCGGATGGTATAGGTGTGCCCATCCCCGATCCACCGGCGGATGGGATCCAGCAGCTCCAGGTGATGCTTTTTGAAAACCCCGGGCGTGAGCTGATCGCAGGTGGCCCAGTTGTCCACATAGGGAAGGAAGCGGTCAACGGCGTCAAGGCATGCCCGGAAGTCCCGGATCCCGGAGATCAGGAAGGCGTGGAGCTGGTTTTCGTCGAACAGGGCATGGGGAAGGCTTTCCAGGAACTGGCCGATGTCCTCCCGGGGGAGAAGCTGCCGGGCCAGGGCGCGCAGCTGCGGCGTGCGCACGCCGATAAAAGCGTCCGGTGAGCATTCCGGGATCAGTTTCATCTGAAAATCACGGTAGGGTATGTCCTGATGAGCCAGGAGGGTTTCTCGGATTTCATCGGTGATCATGGCTTTTTCCGCCTTTCGCGTAGATTCCGGCCGGATATGGATGTCAGAAGAATTCTGAGTGCAGGATACGGATTCCTGCCGGGCCTGGAAATGGCATTGCGGTTTTGCGCGGCAAGGAATAGAATGGGCATAAGGAAAACATATCTGAGCAAGCCGGGAGGACACAGTTCATGGATTCGATTGCCGGGATCACGGAAAAGATGATCGCCTATTCCAGGGGAAATCTTCACGATATTCATCACTGGCTGAAGGTCTGGGGATATGCCCGGACCATCGGCATGCAGGAGGGCCTCAGCCCGGACGAGCAGTTTGTGCTGGAAGTGGCCGCCATTACCCACGACATTGCCTGTCCCGCGCTCCGGGAAAAGTACGGGAACACGAATCATGTGCTGCAGGAAACGGAAGGCGCGCCCATGGTGCGCACGTTCCTTGCGGATACCGGCATGCCGGATGCATGGATCGAGCGCGTGGCGTTCCTTGTGGGGCATCACCACACCCTGGAAAACGTGGACGGAAGGGACTGGCAGATCCTGCTGGAAGCCGACTACCTGGTCAATGCCGGTGAAAAAGGGTACAGCCGGGAAGCAGTTATGAATTTCCTGAATGCCCATGTGAGGACGGAGAGCGGAAAGCGCATGACCCGGCTTGTGTTCGCGCTTCCGGAAGAGGAAAGGTGAAAAGACATGCAGCCCAATATCATTATGATCATGACCGATCAGCAGCGCTTTGATGCCATGGGATGCGTCAATCCGCTGGTAATCACGCCCGGCATTGACAGCCTTGCCCGGGAAGGAATCCTGTATGACCAGGCCATATGCCAGTGCCCCATGTGCGTGCCCAGCCGGAACTCGCTGATGATGGGCATGTACGCCTCTCAGACCGGTGTGCGCAGCAACCGCGGCGCACTTCTGGACGAGACCCGGCTGCCGGCGGTGCCGCTGCCGCAGCTCCTGCATGACGCGGGATACTTCTGCGCCGGGTTCGGCAAGACCCACTGGAATCACGCGCGGCCTGGCGAAATGGGGTCCCGGCGCGGGTTTGACGTGCGCGCCGAGGGCCAGAGCCGGAAGTCGATCCTGTGCGAGGAAGGGGCCGTGATGATGGATGACGAGGACCCGGAAGGCCTGAAAGCCTACTATGAGGAGACCGGTGAGTTCGGGTCCGGCGAGGAAAACGCGCTGGGGTATATCGGGAAACTCAGTCAGCTGCCGAAGGAGCATCACCGGGACGGGTTCATTTACCGCAAGTGCATGGAGTTCCTGGAACAGTATCAGCCGGACGGGCGGCCGCTGTTTCTCTATTTCTCCCTCATCAAGCCCCACGCCGGGTTCAATATTCCGCCGGAGTACGAAAGCATGTATGACCTGTCCTCGATCCCGGACATGCCCAGTCCGCCCTGGACGGAAGAGCCGGACACGCATATCCGCGCGGCCATGAAGGTCAGCCCGTCCCTGCATCAGGTGCACTACGGCCGGAAGGAAGTGCTGGACAAATTATCACCGGAGGAGAAGCGGCATATCACCATGCGCTACTGGGCCAACTGCACGTTCATGGATGACTTCATCGGGGGCGTGCTCGGAAAGGTGCGCGAAAAAGGTCTGGACCGGAACACGCTGTTTGTGTTTCTTTCGGATCACGGGGAAATGCTGGGCGAGCGGGACGGCCGCTACAGCAAGTACTGCCTGTTCGATTCCAGCGTGCGCGTGCCCCTGATCCTGGCCGGGGATTATGTGGATCAGAAGCTGCACGGCACCCGGGACAGCCGGCCGGCCATGCTGGTGGATCTGGTGCCTACCCTCTGCGCAGCCGCGGGGATTGAGACGGATCCCAGGCTTCCCGGATGCGACCTGCTGGGCACGAGAAAACACCGCGGCGCGTTCTGCGAGTTCCACGGCGGCGGAGGCGAGGACGTGCCCACTGCGCCGGCCTGGATGTGGCGGAATGCGCGGTATAAGCTGATCCTGTTCCGGGATGGCACGGTACTGGATGACACGGAAATGCGCGGGGAACTGTATGATCTTCAGGAAGACCCGCATGAGTGGAACAATCGGTTTGACGATCCCGGCATGGCGGAAGTGCGCACCCGGCTCATGCTGGAGCTGACGGCACACATGTCCACCGCCTTTGCCAAAGGCCCTGCTTTCGGAGATTACCGGGGCCTGGAACCGATCCGCCCCGTACATAAGGAACAATCGTGATGAGGAACGGACCTCTGGGACAGAACTGTCTCAGGGGTTTTTCTGTTTCAGGAATGCATCCTGCATCCCTCCGCCGTACTGGTGCCTGATATAATGCGGCTGAAAAAGCCCATGCGAAAAAACAGAACAGTCCATCAGCCGGTTCCGGAACAGGAGGGGACGCTGAGCAAATGGTACAGAGTGAGAGAACACAGTTGGAAACGCAGCAGGCTGTGACGCGCGGAGCGGAAGAATACGAAACAGGCAGTATACTGCTGGGCACATACCGGATTGAAAGTGCACCGGTTCACGGCGGTATGGGCAGTGTCTGGCGGGTCCGGCATATGCAGTGGGATACGGATCTGGCCATGAAGCGGCCGCAGGCATCCATGTTTCTGGATGATACCGCCCGGGCGAATTTTGTCCGGGAGTGCAGCTGCTGGATTGACCTGGGTGTGCATCCCAATATTGTTTCCTGCTATTATGTGCGTGTGATTGACAGCGTGCCTGCCATCTTTTCGGAGTGGATGGACGGAGGCAGTCTGGGAGACTGGATCCGTGACGGCAGGCTGTATGCAGGAGAGAAACAGGAGCAGGAAGAACGGATTCTGGATATCGCAGTCCAGTTCGCGCGGGGACTCCGGTACGCGCATGCATGCGGCGTGATTCATCAGGATGTAAAGCCGGACAATCTGCTGCTGAACCGGTCCGGGCAGGCCAGGATGGCGGATTTCGGCCTGGCCAGGGCGCGAAGGAACCTGGCATTGCGGGAAAGGCCTGCGGATCACGGAGGAACGGTCATGACTCCGGCCGGCGGATATACACCGGCTTACTGTTCCATGGAACAGATGGACGGGAAAGAGGTGACCCGTCGGACGGATATTTACAGCTGGGCTGTTTCTGTCATGGAGATGTTTCTGGGAACCCGGCCGTGGATGAACGGTGTTGTAGCCGGCATGAACTGCAGGGACTATTTCCGGCAGACCAGGGTGCCCATGCCGGAAAGACTTGCGGACCTGCTCGCCTGCTGCATGGAAATGGAGCCCCGGATGCGGCCGCATGATTTTGAAACGGTTGAAAAGGAGCTGGAAGAGATCTGGCAGGATGTGGCCGGAAGACCGTATCCGCGGCCGGAAGCGAAAGCAGCGCCGGGGAACGCAGACAGTCTGAATAACCGTGCGCTGAGCTATCTTGACCTGGGCATGCCGGAGGAAGCGGAGAAGATATGGAATCAGATTTCCGCCTCCAGCCACGGTCATTCCGCATCGCTGTACAACCGTACCCTGTATGCATATCGCAGGGGCGGGATCCCCGGCGACCGGGCCGCGTTTAATATCATTGACTGTCTGATCCATACCGATTCGTCCGAGGAATTCCTCACCGGTGGTGCCAGGTTTCTGGCAGAGATCGGGCCCACGTGTGAAAGTCTGCTCAATAACATCTTTCTGCCCAGAATTCCGGACCGGGCAGTGGCTGAAGAAATCCGGAAGGGTATGGTGAATCGAACGCCGGCTCCCTACATGCTTTCCCGGATTGCCACGCTGTCTGAGCAGGAAAGGGAGGATGAAAGATTCAACCGGAAAGCCCGTGAAATTCGAGGATTCATGGATCAGGGCAGGTATGCGGAAGCCTGTGTGATCATGAATTGTCTGATTCATCGTGAAAAAGGGTTTTCCAATGTGTTTTACCGGCCGGATTGGCAGACACTCAATGATGCGCTGGGCAGGAAATGTCATCCCTTTTCCGTGCTCGACTCCGTGGAAGAAATGTGCGCTGACGGCTTGAGTCCGGATGACGGGGTATCCTTCAGCCAGGATGGAACGCTGCTTCTGTGCGGGCGGAAACTGTACCGTGTCAGTGATCACCGTCTGCTGTTCGAACCGGAGGATGAACACCGGAGATGCATTGTCAGCTGCCTGAGTCCGGATGGGAGCTTTTATCTCCGCGTTATTCCGGGAATCTGGCGTGTGGAAAAAGTGAATGCCCGGACAGGTGAGATACTGGCGCATCTGGAAGGAACCAGGGGCATGGTGTTTAGCCTTGCTCTGAGTCCGGACGGGACCGTGCTTGCTGCGGCTGACATGGATGGCGTGGTGCATCTGTGGGATGCGGACGGCCGGAAGTGTGAGCGGTACGAATGCGGGGACACAACGGTCCATGAAATACAGATCAGTCTGAACAACAGGTACGTGCTGGTGCGCACGTCCGGTCAGATTCTGCGTATTGACAGGGAAACACAGCTTGTTCTGGCATCGGAGGAGCTGGAGGACGCGGATGGAGATGCTGTTCAGGGCATGTGCGTAAACCTTCAGTTTAAAAGAGCGGTGGTGATATGCAGGCAGGGTGAGGCCCGGATATTTGATCCGGATCAGTTCCGGGTGATCAGACCGGGGCCGGAGGAGACCCGGATGACCAATATCCGGTGTATCAGTTTTGCACCGAATGACTGCTCCGTATTCTTTGCCGCGCAGGAAGGACGGGACCGGTATGTGATCCGGATGGGACTGCCGCAGGGGCTTATGTCCACCCTGGTATGCCAGGTGCAGGGAAATGTGTTCCGGATGGCAGTATCCCGGGACTGGAAGCATGTGGTCTATTCCGACGGCCATTGTGCCCATCTGCTGCGGTGTGTCCTGAATTTTGCACCGCCATGGTCAGAGGATGAGGATCGGGAGGATATCCGTGCACGTTTTCTGGGTGGTTTGCCGGAAACGGTGTCGGAAATCATGGAAACGCGTTTTGATATACTGGAGGAGCAGAACCGCTTTACGCCTGAACATGCCGGGAGCCATATACGGGCGTATGCCTTGCTGATGCACCGTCTGTATCCGCAGAAAAGCGCGGAGGAGCTGGAAGAACTGCTTTCCGAAGACCTGGCAGCGCGCGGATATGGCTCTGTGGGACAGGATGACATACGCCGATTGCTGCACGAAGTGTGCGCAACCGGGGGCCGGATGCCGGATATCCTGGGTTTTCTGGAAATGGAGGCACGCAGACGGATGAAGGAAGAGAAGAACAGGAAGGTGTGACCTGCTGCCGGAACAGGCATAGTCATCGCAGGGAAAGCCGGACCGGGTGGGATGCTGTACCGTTCATCTGCGGTAGGTACAGGACGTATTGCCAGGAAGCATGGAAGGATGTATGCTTTCTGATGAAAAGGACAGATACTGCACTGGGAGGGCATGGGTATGCGGCTTCGGATGAAACTGCTCAGCGTACTGGAAAAGGTATTCCTGGATGAGGAACCCGCGGAAAACCTGCAGGAATTGCGGCTGGAAGGCTTTGAGAATGAAACGGTTTCCTTTCAGGCAGCGTTTTGTCTGGAAGGGCGTGACAATGCCTGGATCAGGCCGGAGATCGAATCCCCGCTGAAGGCCTGCATCCGCGTGCGCCAGGTACGGCATGTGCCGGTGCGCTTTGCCTGCATGCCGGACAGTGATGACAATTATCTGCGCCGGACACCGGGACTGTACCCGGATCTCCTGCGGGAAATGCGGCCCCACGGTCTGCATGTCTGTCCCGGGCAGTGGAACACACTCTGGCTTGATGTGGAGCCGGAAGGCAGGGTGGCGCCGGGAACCTATCCGCTGAAACTGAATCTCCTGGACGAGGACAGCGGGAACCTGCTTGGCACTGCGGAAACCCGGGTACACATTTTTCCCGGCATGCTGCCTGCGCAGACCCTGAAATGCACCCGCTGGTTCCACTATGACAGTCTGGCGCACGTCTATGATGTGCCGGTGTTTTCCGAAGCGTTCTGGCGTATTACGGAGAATTTCATGCGCACCGCGGTGCGCCGGGGCGTCAACATGATGCTCATGCCCGTGCATACGCCGCCGCTGGATACCCGGGTGGGCGGTGAGCGGCTGACGGTCCAGCTGGTGGACGTGTACCGGAATAAGGGTGTCTATTCCTTCGGGTTTGAAAAACTGCGGCGCTGGGCGGACATGGCCAGGCGCTGCGGCGTGGAATACTTCGAGGTCGCACACCTGTTCACGCAGTGGGGCGCCGGGTTCACGCCGAAAATCATGGCGGAGGTGGATGGGGAATACCGGCGCATTTTCGGCTGGGACGTGCCCGCCGGCAGCGGGGAATACCGTGCGTTCCTGGACAGCTATCTGCCGGCGCTGCGCGGGGAGCTGCGAAAGCTCGGCATGGAAGAGAAGTGCGTGTTCCATATTTCGGATGAGCCCGGGCCGCAGCATCTGGAAAGCTACCGGAAGGCCCGCGCCATGGTCGAAAAGCATCTGCAGGGCTGCGTAATCATGGACGCGCTGTCGGACTTCCATCTGTGGGAAAACGGCGTCGTGTCGCATCCGGTGCCCGCGCTTGACCATATGGATCCCTTTGTGGCCGCCGGCATTCCCGGGCTGTGGACCTACTACTGCGTGGCGCAGTACCGGGATGTGAGCAATATGTTCATGGCCATGCCCAGCGCGCGGAACCGGATTCTGGGGGTACAGCTGTTCCGGTATGACCTGGAAGGTTTCCTGCACTGGGGCTACAATTTCTACGGCGCCCAGTATTCGGACTACCAGGTGGATCCCTATGAGATCACCGACGGGGATGGGTTCTCGCCTGCCGGCGACTGTTTCCAGGTCTATCCGGCCAGAAACGGCGAGCCCGAGGAGTCCATCCGGCTGATGGTGACCTTCCATGCGCTGCAGGACCTGAGGGCCCTGCGCTGGCTCGAAGCGCTCTCAGGCAGGGAGGAAGTCCTGCGCCTTGTAAACGATGGGCTGTCAGAGCCGCTGACCTTCCGGAACTATCCCAGGGACGGAAAGTATCTGCTGGATCTGCGCCAGAAGGTGAACCGCGCCATTGCCGAAAAGACACAGAACGGGTGAAACATGAAAAAGCCTGCCGCGGCAGGCTTTTTCTGTGCCCGGATCAGAAGTTCCGGGTCATATCGTACTTTTCAAAGAATTCCTTTCTGAAGTCCAGGAAACGGTCCTCCCGGATGGCCTCGCGGATCTGCTCCATGAGATGGATCAGGAAGCGCAGGTTATGGATGGACGCCAGGCGGCCCGCGGTGATCTCGCCGGCCTTGAACAGATGCCGGACATAGGCGCGGGAGAAATGCTGGCAGGCATAGCAGTCGCATTCATCGTCAATGGGCGAGAAGTCGTGGGCATAGATGGCGTTCTTCACCACCACGCGGCCCTTGCTGGTGAGCACGGTGCCGTTGCGCGCGATGCGGGTGGCCAGCACACAGTCGAACATGTCAATGCCGCGCAGCACGCCTTCCACCAGGCAGTCCGGGGAGCCCACGCCCATCAGGTAGCGCGGCTTGTCGGCGGGCATGTAGGGCATCATGGCTTCCAGCATGTCATACATGATGGGCTTGGGTTCGCCCACGCTCAGACCGCCGATACCGTAGCCGATCATGTCCATGTCCGCCAGCACCTTGGCGCTTTCAATGCGCAGGTCCTTGAAGAACGCGCCCTGCACAATGCCGAACAGCGCCTGATCCTCACGGGTGTGGTAATCCTTGCAGCGCTGCGCCCAGCGGTGGGTGCGCTCCATGTTGATCTTGGCCGTGTCGTAGTCGCAGGGATAGGCCGTGCAGACATCAAAGGCCATGGCGATATCCGAACCCAGCGCCTGCTGGATGTCCATGCTGGTTTCCGGGCCGATGAAATGCCGGCTTCCGTCGATATGGCTCTGGAAGGTGACGCCCTCCTCGCGGATGGTGCGGATCTTGGAAAGCGAGAACACCTGGAATCCGCCGCTGTCAGTGAGAATGGGCTTGTGCCAGTCCATGAAAGTGTGCAGGCCGCCGGCTTCCTGGACCAGGTCCTCGCCGGGGCGCAGGTGCAGGTGATAGGTGTTGGACAGAAGAATCTGGGTCCCGATCTCTTCCATCTCCCTGGGGGTCATGGCCTTGACCGTGGCCGCCGTGCCGACGGGCATGTAAATCGGGGTCTCGATATCCCCGTGGGGGGTGTGCAGTACGCCCAGCCTGGCGCCGGACTGCTTGCAGATATGGGTGACTTCATAGGAAAAAGGTTTGGTCATGTCAGACTCCTTGCATATGCTGTTGGGCCTGGAATTCAAGCCAGATGCCGTCCAGATGATCCTGGAACTGGGTAAAGATGCCGGCGTAGGGCATGCTCATGAAGGACATGATTTCATGGGTCACGGGATGCTCAAAGGTGAGCTTGTAGCCGTACAGGGCGATCTGCTGGCCGGGAATGCCGTTGCCGTAGCGGTTGTCGCCCCATATGGGGGTTTTGTTGTGACTGAGCTGGACCCGGATCTGGTGCGGGCGGCCGGTCTCGAGGCGGATCTGGCAGAGCGTGAGCCCGTCACGGCTGCAGAGCCGGCGTCCGTGCAGAATGGCTTCCTGCGCATTCTTTTCGTCCGCGGCAGCGACCCGGACACGGTTGAGCTTTTCATCCTTCACCAGGTAGTCGATGAGCGTGAAGCTCTCCGGCAGACTGCCCTCCGTGACGCACAGGTACTCGCGTCCGAGCTCGTGCTTCTGGAACTGGGCGCTGAGCCGGGACGCCGCCTTGCTGGTGCGCGCGAACACCATGAGCCCGCCCACGGGACGGTCGAGCCGGTGCACCAGGCCGAGATAGACATTGCCCGGCTTGTGATAGCGCACCCGGATGTCTTCCTTCAGGAGACTGAGGATATCCGTGTCCCCGGTCTGGTCGGCCTGGGAAAGCATGTTGGCGGGCTTCACGGCCACCAGCACATGATTGTCCTCATAGAGAATATCAGGCACGGAACCACCTCCCGCTGGCGCCGCAGGGCAGAACACCGCCGCTGGTCACCGGCAGGCAGAGCTCCTGCGCGTCCACCGTGCCGCCCAGGCGGGACCTGACCAGGCGCTCCAGCAGGTTGGAGAGCACGGACGCCTGAAAACCGGTGGTATAGGAATTAATCAGGAAGAACACTGCGTCATCCGACAGTACCTGGGAGCAGACATCCACCAGGTCGTACAGCTCGCTTTCCAGCTTCCATACCTCGCCAGAGGGTCCGCGGCCATAGGACGGAGGATCCATGAGCAGGCCGTCATAGGTATGCCCGCGCCGGATCTCGCGCTGCACAAAGCGCTTGGCGTCCTCCACAAGAAAACGGAAGGAGGTTTCCGGCAGATGGTTGAGCTGCGTGTTCTCCCGCGCCCACTGCACCATGCCCTTGGAAGCGTCCACGTGCGTGACGTGCGCGCCGGCGGCGGCCAGGGCCACGGTGGCCCCGCCGGTGTACCCGAACAGGTTCAGCACCTTCAGCTGACGTCCGGCGCCGCGGCAGAGTCCGTCCATCCACATCCAGTTCGCCGCCTGTTCCGGGAACAGGCCGGTATGCTTGAAACCGGTGGGCCGCACATAGAAGGACAGGTCCCCGTGCCGGATCGTCCAGCGCTCCGGCAGGTCGGTGCGGAATTCCCAGCTGCCGCCGCCCTTTTCCGAGCGGTGGTAAATGGCCTGGGCATGCTTCCATTCCTCCGGCGCCATGGGCGGCCATATGGTCTGGGGGTCCGGGCGTGCCAGCACAATCCGTCCCCAGCGCTCCAGCTTCATGCCCTGTCCGCAGTCAAGCACTTCATAGTCTTTCCAGGTATCGGCTAAAAACATGCTCTGCTCACTCATCCTCTTCAAACTGTGTCAGTATATCATCATGCATGCGGATCATGGCATGCACCACATCCATGACATAGAGCCGGTCCAGGCCTTCCAGGGCGGGATCCGTTTCCACGCATTCCCGCAGGGCGGTCACGTCGCCCAGAGCCGCGTGCGCGGCAAGCCGCGAAGCTGTGTCAATGTCCGCCATGAGATCGAGCAGCGGACCGGGCATGGACAGGGAAGGCGTTTCATCCTCACCATGCCTGAGCACAAGAGGTGCCTCCACCAGCGCTTCCGGGGAAAGGCCGCGGATCAGGCCCGCGTTTTTGCGTGAAACGCCCTGCATGCTCAGATCCTCTCTGCGCAGCAGGGCCAGGCTCAGCTGGCCGGGGCGCAGCGGCGAGGTGCGGGTCAGAAGCGTGAGCTGCGAGATCATGCCGTCCGGGTCACGCAGGCCCTTGTCCTTGACGGTGTTCATGTGCAGGATGCGGTTCCTGCGATGCTCCACGCTTTCAGACAGCTGCGGGCGCGCGTCCGGCATATACCCTTCCTGGGCCGCCATGAACTGGGCATGGTCAGGGGCCGAACCGATGCACACACTGTCCAGCTCCTGCAGCCAGCGCTGGCTCATGCTGCCGAAGGCGCCTTCCGCCATGCGTTCGCGTACCCGGGGCATCAGGTCTTCGCCGGTGGCGCGGTCGGTCATGGACACAAGGAACTGGAATGAGGGCAGGCCTGCCCAGCTGACATCCACTTCCTCAAGCTTGTGGCCGGTCTCCGCCGCCAGGCTGTCCGCGCCCAGCGGGCCGCGCAGGGGAGAGGTGCCGAGACCCAGCGCTGTAAGCCCCAGGGCATGGAAGATTTCCAGGCACCGGCTCATGGGCTGGGAGAGACAGAGAATCCGGGCATGAGGCGCATGCGCGTGAATGTCCTCGCACAGCGGCATGAGCTGTGCGCCCTGACGCAGGGTGTGCAGGAGGCCGCCGATGCCGCCGTTTACGCGGGCCTGGTCTTCCAGTCCGGTCTCGCCCTCCTGCGGACTCATCAGCGCCTGCCGGTCCTGATCGAAACGGCTCTGGGCCATCAGATCCCCGGCATAAAGCACGCAGTCAGCCCCGTCCAGCAGCTCACGCCGGGACGACACCGCCCGGAAGCTGCCGCCGTGCCCGGCACGGTCCAGACAGCGCCTGGCATAACCTTCCAGCAGTTCCTGCATGGAGCTGTTCTTTTCCTCCACACAGATCTCCGGGGCAGCCTGTCCGGCTTCCAGAAGATCCGTCAGCAGAGAGGGCAGCAGGACGGCAATATCCTGCCCGATCAGTGCGTACTTCAACGTCTCGCCTCCCAATACTCATAGGTCAAGATAGGATACCATTGCCGGAAGGAAAAGTAAAGGAACGAAAAAGGACGGGAAAGCATGAGAAAAGGCCGCGCATATGCGTCGGCCCCGGGATGCTGAGAAAACCTGACAGCTCAGTCTGTGCATTCGATCTGAAGATTGCGGAACAGGCCGTCTGTGCCGATGTCCACATACAGCCCCACGCTGCCCCTGGCCAGGGCACCGTGCTTCAGCGGACACACGTGCAGGAGCTTTTCGCCGTTTACATAGAATGTCCCGGCGTCGTCCTGGATTTCCGCATGGATATGGCACCATTCATTGAGTGCGATCATGTCCGCCCGGGCTTCATAGATGTCAATGCCGAACTCGCGGAAATAGGCAAACGTGTACCCCGGATAAGAAAAATACTGGCATCCGTGCATTTGGCGTACAGGGTCTGTGCATCCGCGGCCGTTGGTGGGGCGGATGTAAAAGGACTCAAACTCGCTGCCCGAGGCGTCCGCGCGGAAGACGATGCCGATAAAGCCCCGGGCGTAGTCAGGCGCGTCCGGCAGAAGCCGTCCGCAGACATCCACGTCAATGGTGCCGTTGTGGAAGGAAACACCGTCAAGCCGGAGAAACGTGTTCTCATCCGGAAGGGTTTTTCCGGTCTTCTGCACCTGGATGGTCTTTTTGTCCGGGTAAGCAGCGAGTACGTGAACCGGTGTAAAATGCTCCTGTGTCATGGGAATCTGCATGAGCGCACCTCATTTCTGCTGAATCAATCAAGGGCAAGCATACCGGAAAAACCGGGACTGCGCAAGTCACATGTCTGCTTTCCAGAGCCCCGGGAACGTGATAAGATGCCTGTAACAGGAGCGGGGAGGCGGCAGCATGATCATCAACACGGGGCAGCGGACGGATATTCCGGCCTTTTATGCCAGGTGGTTTGCGAACCGCCTGAGGGAAGGCATGGTGCTGGTGCGCAGTCCCTACAACCCGGTGTCTGTCACCCGGTACCGGCTGGACCCGGAAGTGGTGGACGTGATCGGCATGTGCAGCAAGAATCCCGCGCCTCTGTTCCCATACATGGACCTGCTCAGACCCTTCCGGCAGCTGTGGCATGTGACCATCACGCCCTACGGAAAGGAGATCGAGCCGTTTGTGCCGGACAAGCGCAGCGTGCTGGAGAGCTTCCGGCGCCTGTCGGACATGGTGGGCCCACAGTGCATGGTCTGGCGCTATGACCCGATCCTGATCAATGAACAGTACCCGGCTGAGCGGCATATCCGGGCGTTTTCTTACATGGCCAGGGAGCTGGAAGGGTATACGCATACAGCGGTGATCAGCTTTATTGACCTGTATGAAAAGACGCGCCGGAACTTTCCTGAGGTGCGCAGCGTGGACAGGGAGGACCGGCTCATGCTCGGCAGGGCCATGGTGGAGATCGCGAAAACGCACGGCATGACGGTGCGGCCCTGCGCGGAAGGCGATGAGCTGGCCGAGTTCGGCGCGGACTGCAGCGGATGCATGACCATACCTGTGTATGAACAGGCCATCGGGCGGCATCTGAATGTGCCCGCCCATGCGCCGGCGCGGAAGATGTGCGCGTGCCATCTGAGCGCGGATATCGGGGCCTACAACAGCTGCGGGCATTTCTGCCGGTACTGCTATGCCAATTATGACGCGGACGTGGTGCGCAGGAATATGAAGGAACATGATCCCGACTCGCCGCTGCTGATCGGACACCTGAAGCCCGGGGACGTGGTCCGGGACGCGCAGCAGGAAAGCTGGATCGATCCGCAGCTGAGCATGGATTTCCTGCCCTGATGTGCCTGACAATATATCCCTGCATGAAAGAAGCCCTGCGGCAGTGCCGCAGGGCTTTCACAGGTTCATAACAGGGGATCAGGCCTGCTGCTTCAGTCCGATCACGGCGTCCTCGCCGTTCACGTTCCATTCAGCACGCTTCCAGTCCTCAGGGCATGCGCCGCGCTTAAGGCTCAGGCCGAGGGTGGCGCGCAGGATCATATCCTGGTTCTCCGTCACCGCATCCCAGAGCTTGTCGGAGCATTCCATGCAGATCTGGATCCGGTCCGTGACCTCGAACCCGGAATCCTTGCGCTGGGTCTGGATCTTGGAGATGACTTCGCGGGCGAAGCCCTCGGAGATCAGGGCGGGCGTCAGGTTGGTGTCCAGAACCACGGTCACGCCGCGGTCTTCCTGAGCCATGAACCCGGGCTTCTGCATGGGCGAGGTGAGCACGTCATCCTTGCTGAGCTCAACGTCCGTGCCGTTCACGGTGAAGTGCACGGTCTCGCCGCGCTCGAAGGCATCCACGACCTCATTGCCGTCAGCCGCGGCAAGGGTCTCGCCGATGGCTTTCAGGAGCTTGCCGTAGCGCGGTCCCAGGGTGCGCATCTGCGGCTTGAGCTGATAGGTGGTGAAGGCGCGCGCGTCCTCGGTGAAGCGGACCTCGCGCACGTTCAGTTCGTCACGGCACAGGTTCACATATTCTTCGGAGAAGGAAGCGCCCTTGACATACAGGCAGGACAGCGGCTGGCGCACCTTCAGGCTGGCCAGGTTCCGGCAGCTGCGGCCCAGGGTCACGACCTCGAGCAGGGCTTCCATCTGCTGTTCCATGTCGGTATCCACATACTTCATGTCCGCTTCCGGGAACGTGCTCAGGTGCACGGAGTCCGGCGCGTTGTCCAGCTTGCCGACCACCAGGTTCTGCCAGATTTCCTCCGCCATGAAGGGCGTGAAGGGGGCCAGGATCTGGGAGAGCACCTTCAGGGTGTGATACAGCGTGGCGAAGGCGGCTTCCTTGTCGCCGGCCATGCCCTTGCCCCAGAAGCGCTCGCGGCCGCGGCGCACATACCAGTTGGAGAGCTCGTCCACAAACTCGGCGATGGCGTTGGCGGGCTCGGTGCAGCGGAAGTTCTTCAGATCGTCGTCCACGCGCGCGACCAGGGAATTCAGCCGGGACAGGAGCCAGCGGTCCATCAGGCTGAGCTCCACCTTGTCCAGCGGATGCGCCTGGGGATCAAACCCGTCGATTTCCGCATACATGCTGAAGAAGGAATGCACGTTCTGCAGCGTGGCGAGGAAGCGGCAGGGGCCTTCCTGCACGGACTTTTCCGAGAAGCGGGTGGGCAGCCAGGCGGCGGAGGTGGTGTAGAAGTACCAGCGCAGAGCGTCGGCGCCGTACTTGTCCAGCATCTGGAAGGGATCCACCACATTGCCAAGGTGCTTGGACATCTTGCGTCCGTCCGCATCCTGCACATGGCCCATGACAATGACGTTCTTGAAGGGCGCACGGTCAAAGAGCAGCGTGGAGATGGCTTCCAGGGTATAGAACCAGCCGCGGGTCTGGTCGATGGCTTCGGAGATGAAGTCAGCCGGGAAGTTCTTTTCAAAGGTTTCCTTGTTTTCAAAAGGATAGTGCCACTGCGCAAACGGCATGGAACCGCTGTCATACCAGCAGTCGATGACTTCCTTCACGCGGTGCATGGGCTCGCCGCACTCGGGGCAGACCAGCTCCACCTGATCGATGAAGGGACGGTGCAGTTCCACGTCGGCGCCAGGATCCTTCACGGCCATGCGGCGCAGTTCCTCGATGGAACCCACCACATGCGTATGGCCCTTGCTGCACTTCCATACAGGCAGGGGCGTGCCCCAGTAGCGCTCGCGGCTCAGACCCCAGTCAATGACGTTTTCGAGGAAATTGCCCATGCGGCCTTCCTTGATGTTGTCCGGGATCCAGTTGATGGTGCGGTTGTTGCGCACCAGATTGTCGCGCACGGCGGTCATGCGGATGAACCAGGTCGGACGCGCGTAGTACAGCAGCGGCGTGTCGCAGCGCCAGCAGAAGGGATAGTCATGCTCGAAGGGCGGAGCGGAGAACAGGAGTCCGCGCTCGTCCAGGTCCTTGAGCACCAGGGGATCGGCGTCCTTGACGAACACGCCGGGCCACTTGGTCTCGGGCTTCATCTTGCCCTGGTCATCCACCAGGCAGACAAAGGGCAGGCCGGCGGCGGAACAGACGCGGTTGTCGTCCTCGCCGAAGGCAGGCGCGGTATGCACGATGCCGGTACCATCGGTCATGGTGACGTACTCGTCCGCGATGACGAACCAGGCCTTCTTGTCCGGCTCCACAAAACGGTAGGGCGGCTCATAGGAAGTGCCCACCAGATCATTTCCGACCATTTCCTCCAGGATCTCGATCTCGGCATCCGGGAAGATGGAGGGGATCAGGGCCTTGGCCATGATATATTTCCGGCCGTCCGCGACGAACTTGGCATAGGTCTCATGGGGATTCACGCACAGGGCGAGGTTGGAGGGCAGGGTCCAGGGCGTGGTTGTCCAGGCCAGGAAACAGGTGTCCTCCTCGCCGGTGACCGGGAAGCGGACCACGGCGGAGCGCTCCTTCACCAGCTTGTAGCCCTGGGCCACTTCGTGGCTGGACAGCGCGGTGCCGCAGCGCGGGCAGTAGGGAACCACCTTGTGTCCCTGATACAGGAGGCCCTTGTTCCAGATCTCCTTCAGGCTCCACCATTCGCTCTCGATATAGTTGTTGTCATAGGTGATGTAGGGATGCTCCATGTCCACCCAGTAACCGACCTGGTCAGACATTTTCTCCCATTCGTGCAGGTACTTCCAGACGCTTTCCTTGCACTTGCCGATGAACGGCTCGATGCCGTACTTTTCGATATCCTTCTTGCCGTCGAGGCCCAGGGACTTTTCCACTTCCAGCTCCACCGGCAGGCCGTGGGTATCCCAGCCGGCCTTGCGCGTGGCGTTCTCGCCCTTCATGACATGATAGCGCGGGAACAGGTCCTTGATGACGCGGGTTTCGATATGTCCGATATGCGGTTTTCCGTTGGCCGTGGGCGGGCCGTCAAAGAAGGTGAAGTGGCGCTGGCTGTCCGCGTTGGCGGCAAAGGACCGGCGCACGATGTCGCGGGACTTCCAGAAGGACTGGACTTCGTTTTCCCGCTCCACAAACTTCATGTCTGTGGGGATTTTCCTGTACATGGCGAAGACCTCCGTGTGAATGTATTCCGGCACGAAAAAATCCGTCCCGGTTGATCTCGGGACGGATATAGATCCGCGGTACCACCCAAGTTGGCTAATGCCCACTCTGCGCTGAACAGCATGCCCTGTATCGGGAGCTCCCGGGCAGCCTTACATTGCTTGGGGCTGCCGCGCTCCGGAGTGATCCGCTTGAGCTGCTGCGGCTGCCGGGCTTGCACCATGCCCCGGCTCGCTTGAGTCCGTCTGCTCAGCCGTCTCCTTCACTGCGCTTAATTGAGGATTATACCCGGGAATCGGAAAAAATCAAGTCAGATCCATGGTGCTTCCGCCGATGAATTCACGGAGCAGGGACAGCGGCGGGATCTCGGAGAGAATGTTCTCGTCAATGTCGGGAATGTAGTTCAGGGTCTTTTTCAGGCGCATGGCCAGAAGATAGCCTTCCCAGTCCGGGTCCGGATGCTCGAGCAGGCCGTAGGCGAAGTGCCGGAGCACGGGCAGCTCATAGTGCAGCGTGGTGTTGAAGAAGGTGTCCGCCATCTCCTGATAGGGGAAGATCCAGGTCTCCTCGCCGCGGCGCACGCTGGGCCACATGGCCAGCGTCTCCTCCGGGCTCGTTCCCCGGAACTTCCAGTCGCGCACAATCCGGCGCAGAAGCCGCATGTCCGTGGTGCGGATGCGGTTGTGGTCATCCAGGTTCAGACAGGTGAGGTCGGAAACAAAGATGCGGTAGATGGACGGCTCCGGCATGCCCTCGGATAGCATGGGGTTCAGGGCATGGATGCCCTCGAAGATGACAATGTCCTGATCGGCGAGCTGGATCATGTTCCCGCGCTTTTCGCGACGTCCGGTGCGGAAGGAAAACTCCGGGATCTCCACTTTCCTGCCCTTGAGCAGATCCAGGGTCTGCTTCTGCAGAAGGTCCAGGTCCAGGGTCCGTATATGCTCAAGGTCCACGGAACCGTCCTTTTCGCGCGGGATCTGGTCCCGGTTCAGGTAATAGTTGTCCAGGGAGATCCGGTGCGCCTTGTAGCCCAGCACCTGAAGCTGAATGGCCAGGCGTCCGGCAAACGTGGTCTTGCCGGAGGAGGAAGGCCCGGCCACGAGCACAATGCGCTTGCGGCGCGTGGCGATCTCCCGGGCGCAGTCCACCAGCGCGTGGTCGTGCAGCGCTTCATTGACCCGGATGAAGGAGCGCAGTTCGCGCCGTTCCATGAGCCGGGTGAGGTCGGAGACATTGTTGACTCCGAGAATGGAGCACCAGCGCGCCGACTGGGAGAAGGTCTCCATGAGATGCGGGCGCTCAATGTAGGGCGCCGGCTCCCGGGTATACTCGCTGTTGGGCAGGAGCAGGATGAGGCTCGTCCCGTGCAGGAGCAGGTCAAACACGGGCACATAGCCCGTGGAGGGCACCATGATGCCGTAGAAGTATTCCCAGATGCCGCCGCAGCCGTACATGCGGATCATGGGCAGGGGACGGTAGCGCAGCAGCTGCACCTTGTCCTTCTGGCCCTTGTCCCCGAAATAGGCCGAGGCGTCCTGGGTCTTCCACATCTGCTTTTCAAAGGGCAGGTCCTGCCGGATGAAGTCCAGCATGCTCTCCTTGAGCAGCTTCACGTCCTGACTGCTCAGCGGATGCCCGGGCAGGCGCAGCAGAATGCCGTTGCGCACGGAATACTCAAACCGGACCTGCTGGCCGGGAAAGACCTTTTCCATGGCCATGAGCAGCACATAGCGGATGCTGCGCTCATAGATACGCCGGCCTTCCGGTTCCTGCAGCGTGACGGGACGGATGGTGCCGTCGCCGCGCACGGACTCGTCCAGCTCCATCAGGTGCTGGTTGTGCACCAGGGCGAGGGAGGAAATATCCCCGCAGCCGAAGGCTTTCAGGCATTCCAGTCCGGTGATGCCGTCCTGGAGTTCCAGGGTCTGGTCATGACAGGTAAGGATCATGGCACAAGCACCTCTCTTGTCGTATCACTGTGTCTGCGGAGCAGGAGCTCGGCATCCGGCATGCGGCCTTCCCGGCGTCTGGCCTCTTCCTGCAGGCGCTTGGTGTGCACATAGGCGATATTGGCACGCGTGGCGCGGTCGGCGCGCACTTTCATGGAGCACATGTCTCCCGTCAGCTGCAGGCTCAGTGTGACCAGCATCTGGCCGTGCCGCGAGCAGCGCGCCAGGGACTGGTAGCGGTCCGCCGCCACCATCACATAGCTGCCGTCCGGCGTGCAGGGCCGCGCGCACACGGCACAGCGCGGCATGCGCGCCTGCTCGCTCTGCAGGGCCGAGGCCACGCTCTCGAACAGGTCGCCCCGGGTGACATGCGCCTGTACCGGCGCAAGAGGCCGCGCGGTCTCGCGGAACTCCATCACTTCGTCCGGGTGCTCAAGCGCCTGGAAGATGAGCGCGGTGTAGTAGGCGTCGTGGCAGGCGTTGTGGAAGGTGAGGTTCTCTTCCTCCGGAATGCCCATGAGCTCCACGGCGGCCTTCAGGTTCAGACGGTTGTCCAGCTGCTTTTCCTTGCGGAACAGGAGCTGGACGTCGTACATTTCCGGGAGCTCAGGATGCACATCGAAGAAATCCATGTTCTGCTTGAGCACGGAAATGTCATCACAGCCCCAGGTCAGCAGCACATAATCCTCGCCGCACCAGGACACAAACTGGTCCATGGCCTCCTCAAACATGGGGGACTCGTCCAGCAGTTCCTGGGTGAGCCCGGTCATGGTCCGGATCCGCGGATGAATGGTGGGATAACAGACGGGATGGATCGGCAGGGAAATCGTGTCCTCGATTTCCAGGGAAGCGTTCAGGCGCACGGCGCCGATCTGGATCAGCTCAAAGCGCAGCCGGTCGCCGTAGAGGCGGAAGGCGCGGCTCTGATAGTTCAGAGGCTGGTTCCATTCCAGGTCCAGCACGATATACTGCATGATCAGTCCTCCGAATGCCGGGCGGCGGACGCTCCGGCCAGTGCGCCGGTGGAAAAGGCGGTGTGCAGATTGTACCCGCCGGTGTGTGCGTCCACGTCCAGGATTTCTCCGGCAAAAAACAGCCCATGGATCAGCCGGGATTCCATGGTGGCAGGACTGACCTCGCGCACGGAAACGCCGCCCCGGGTGACAATGGCTTCCTCAAAGGGTCGGTACCGCGTCGGGGTAAGGGTCAGGTTCTGCAGGGTGTGCACGAGCGTCTGGCGCTCGGCACGCGAAATGCTGGAACACACGCGCCTTTCCTCCAGCCCGCAGATCCCGGGAAACAGATCCGCCAGGGAATGCGGCAGGAGCGTATACAGTGCGTGCTCCAGTGACTGGGCCGGACGCTGACTGAGCTCGTCAAGCACTCTCTGGTCCAGGGTTTTTTCATCCAGTGCCGGCTTCAGGTTCAGGGAAACCGGCAGAAAAGCGTCATCCGGCATGTGCGCGGACAGCTCCAGCACCAGGGGTCCGGAGATGCCGAAATGCGTGAACAGCATTTCCCCCTGGCGGTCATAGAGCATCTTCCTGCCCTGCTTCATGCTCAGCTCCACATTCTTGAGGCTCAGGCCCATGAGCTGCCGGGGCCAGGTTTCCCGGGTCTCCAGCGCGGACAGGGAAGGCCGCAGCGGGGAGATGGTATGTCCCAGGTCGCGTGCCATGTTCAGGCCGTCGCCGGTGGAACCGGTGGACGGATAGGCGAGCCCGCCGCTGCACAGGATCACCCGGGAAGTGCGCACCTGGCCGCGGTCGGTTTCCACGCCGGTGATATGCCCGTCTTCCACGCAAAGTGCGCGCACGCGTGTATTGTACTGCAGATGCCCGCCCAGCTGCTCATAGCGGCGCAGGAGCGTGCGGGTCACATCACTGGCCTTTTCCGTGGCGGGGAAAACGCGGCGGCCGCGCTGCACGACCACGGGACAGCCCCAGTCCTCCATGCGCTGCATGAGCGTGCGCGGACTGAGCAGGCTCAGGGCCGAGTACAGGAACCTGGGATTGCGCGGGACTTCCTTCAGGAAATCCTCCGCGTCGCAGTCATTGGTGAGATTGCATCGGCCCTTGCCGGTGATATAGATTTTTTTCCCGGCCTTTTCATTGCGCTCGAGGATCAGGCTCTGCGCCCCGCTTTCCTGGGCATAGATGCCTGCCATGAGCCCGGCCGCGCCGGCGCCGATGATCACCACATCAGTCATGCTGTTCATCTCCCAGATAGACCTGATAGGCATCCCAGATGGATTCGAGCTGGCGGAAATGGTCCGTCAGCGCTTCACGGCGCCGCAGGCCCAGGGAAACCAGAAGCGCGTTGATCACCGAGAGCGGCGCGGCCAGCGAGTCCACAAAGGAGGCCATGTCCGTCTGCGCCATGAGCGTGGCGTCGGCGACGCGGCTCAGCGGCGACAGCGGACCGTCGGTAATGGCGATGACCTGGGCACCGCAGTGCTTGGCGAAGGTCATGGCGTCAATGGTGCGGTTGGAATAGCGCGGGAAGGAAATGCCGATGAGCACGTCATCCGCCTTGAGCTTGGCGATCTCCTCAAATACGTCCGTGGACCCGGAAGAGACCAGGTGCACGTTGTCAAAGATGTAATTGAGATAAAACCCCATGAACTGCGCCAGCGGCGCGGCGGAGCGCAGGCCCATGACATAGATGGCCTTGGCTTCGAGAATCCTGTGCACCACGTCCTCATAGACCGAGCGGTCCATTAATTCCAGCGTGGCGCGCAGATTCGCGATATCCGACTTGAGCACGGTCTCCAGCACATTGTCCTCCCGGATTTCCGTGGCCATGGCCACGCGCTGGTATCCGGTCAGGTGATGGCTCACCAGCTCCTGCAGGGCTTTCTGCAGATGCGGATATCCTTCATATCCCAGGGCGGAGGCGAAGCGGACCACGGTGGATTCGCTGACCTGTACGCACTCTGCGAGATGACTGGCCGTCATGTAGGCGGCCTTTTCGTAGTGTTCGGCGATATACTGGGCAATGCGCTTCTGGCTCTTGCTCAGCTTACGGCCGTTGAGATTCAGAGCACGGATCAGATCCGGCGATTCCTGCATATCGCATTCCTCACTTTCCATGGTCATACGGCATGGATTATAGGCAATCATGCATGAATTTGCAAGAGAAATGAAGAACTCCTGCAAATGAAATGTACAGACCATGGCATAGAAAAAGGACAGGAAATGCTTGAAATACAAGGAAATTCCGCTGCTTACGCACTTCCTGTCCCGATCGGGTCACACCTGACTCAGAATGCAGAAAACTGAGAAATTATGCAAATATGGCCATGCTCATGGGTTCGCGCCGGTCCTCGGACAGGCGCCAGGCATGCGGTCTGTCAAAGGCGAGTTCCGCGTGCACCATGCCGATGCCCAGGTCCAGCCGCGTGCGGTCCGAGGAATCCAGACCGAAGCCTTCAGGCCTGACGGACATGAAAAAGGGCTGCAGATTGAGGCTGGACGGTGCTGTCTGGACATATTCCGCGGCCTTACGGAACATGTCCGGCCATGCGGCATAATCCCCCTGGCAGAGACGGTCCAGGGATTTCCGGCGCCGCGCGGGCTGCGTTTCCAGGCCCGTGCCGGCGCAGATGACGCAGACCCGGTCCAGAGACCGTGGCAGGTCAGGCAGAAAATCCCGGCGGAAACCGCCGGTGAGATAGCAGGTGGCCATGCCAAGGTCCGTGAGCATGAGCACCAGCGCTTCCGCGCAGATGCCCGCCTCCGTGTGCGCACTTGTCTGCGGACCGGCCAGGACCTGCACCACCGTGTCGCAGCCCTGCACGCGGCCCAGGCCCAGAATGCTGCCCCCGAAAAAGTCCAGGGGGACGCGTACGGGCTCCAGGATGGCGCGGGACGTGGAAAACCGTCCGCACAGCAGGCTCAGGGCGGCGAACTGGCGGCTGTCCATGGGTCTGAAGGTGTGGCAGGAAAAGCGCGCGGACTGTGCCCGGGCGAGCCGCGTTCTTTCCTCCGGGGTGAACAGGCGCTGGAGACGGGTCAGCATTGGCTCAGGTCCAGGCCGCCCAGCACCTGGCCCACCTTGTCATGGATCACCAGGTCTGCCTCCCGGTCGGCAGGGGTGGGATCCCGGTTGATGAGCACGAGATGACTGCCGCGGAAATAATTGAGCAGTCCGGCGGCGGGATAGACCGTCAGGCTGGTGCCTGCCACGATCATGAGGTCCGCGTGCCGGATCAGGGAAACGGCATGGGAAACCGTCTCGTCGTCCAGGCCTTCGCCGTAGAGCACCACGTCCGGCTTGATGCGGCCGCCGCAGGTGCACAGGGGCACGCCCTGAGAGTCGCGGATGGCTTCGGGTCCGTACTTCTTTCCGCAGCGCATGCAGGTGTTGCGCCAGATGCTGCCGTGCAGTTCATCCACCACGCGGCTTCCGGCCTTCTGGTGCAGGCCGTCGATATTCTGGGTGACAACGCCGGTGAGCTTTCCTTTTTTTTCCAGCTCTGCCAGCGTGATGTGCGCCTTGTTGGGCTGTGCGTCCAGCGGCAGCATCTTGTCCCGGTAAAACCGGAAGAATTCCTCTGGCCGGGTCATGAAGAACTCATGGGAGAGAATGGTTTCCGGAGGCCAGGGATATTTCTGGTGATACAGGCCGTCGGTGCTGCGAAAGTCCGGGATGCCGCTTTCCGTGGAAACCCCGGCGCCGCCGAAGAACACAATATGCCGGGCGTCCTGAACCAGTTCCTGAAGTGTCATGATTCCGCCTCCTTGCTTTGCAGTCGGTCGTAGGGGATTACAGGTTGTAGAGGGATGTGAACTTCTCCCGGAGATACCGGGTATACTTCTCCGGCTCAAACGGGCTGACGTCCGCGCTTTCAAGCAGCTGGGCGGGCGTGAGTGATCTGCCGTACTGATGGATGCGCTTCTGCAGCCAGGCTGTGACCGGCGCGAGATCGCCCTGCTTCACGAGCTCTTCCACGTTCATCTCCCGGTTCATGCTCTCCAGCATCTGCACGCCGTAGGCCGAGCCCAGGGCATAGCTCGGGAAATAGCCGAAGGCTCCGCCGGACCAGTGGCTGTCCTGCAGAATGCCCTCCCGGTCATTGGGCACAATGACCCCAAGCTCCTTTTTGTACAGTTCGTTCCACATGCCCGGGAGCTCGGATACCGGCACATCGCCGTTGATCATCTGCTTCTCAAGCTCATACCGGATCATCACATGGAAGGGATAGGTGAGCTCGTCCGCTTCCGTGCGCACGAGACTGGGCCTGGACAGGTTCACCGCGCGGTACCATTCCTCTTCCGTCACATCGGCGGTCTGCTCCGGGAACAGCTCCCGGCAGATGGGGAACAGCGCGTGCGTAAAGGCGCGGGAGCGGCCGATGAGGTTCTCATAGAACCGGCTCTGGCTCTCGTGCAGGCCCATGGATGAGCCGCCGGCGAGGCTGGTGAACTGGTATTCGTCCCGGACGCCCATCTCGTACAGGGCATGCCCGCCCTCGTGAATCACGGAGTACAGGGAAGAGGCGACGTCTGTTTCCAGATACTTGGTGGTGATGCGCACGTCCCACTTGTTCACGCCGTCGGTGAAGGGATGCTCGGTCTCGCCGATGCTGCAGCGCTCCCGGTCAATGCCCATGAGCGCCATGACACGGTCGGAGAAGACGCGCTGCAGGTGAATGGGATAGACGCGGTGCAGGAAATCCACCCGCGGCTGGGGTGCCTTTGCCACCTGCTCGACCACAGGCCGCAGATCCCGGCTGATGAGTTCAAAGAAAGGATCCAGTGTCCTGGTGCTGGTGCCCTTTTCATACATGTCCAGCAGCACGTCATAGGGCTGCTTTGAGGCATCCTTGCGCCGGGCCAGTTCCTTCTGATCGCGGATAAGTTTTTCCAGATACGGCGCGAACAGGCTGTAGTCGCTCTTTTCCTTGGCTTCATGCCAGTAATTGTCCGCTTCCGTCAGGAGCTGCTGCCGGGCCACGAACTCGTCCCGGGTGAACAGACGGATTTCCTCCATGGATTCCCGCAGAAGCTCCACCAGACGCGCGTCGTCCTTCGGCAGGGACTTGTCATCTTTCAGGAGTTCCAGGGCTTCCGCGAACTCAGGCCGGTTGGTGAGCTCCCACACCTGACCGCTCAGAAAGCCCGTGGTCTCGGCACGCCCGCGCCAGGACTGCTTCGGCGCCGCGGTGACGCCGTCCACGGAGAGAATGCTCAGGGCATGATAGTAGTAATGACTGGTTCTGTCGGTTTCCCTGATGATCTTCAGGGCTTCTTCACGATTCACTTGGATCACTCCTTGCCGCTTGATAAGAAGATTGTATCAGCTTGCAAAAGAAAAACAAGCCGCAGATCCATGCAGGGGTCCGATACCGGAAATGCCTGCATGGTCTGCGGCCTGAATATCAGGAAAGCTGGGTTTCTGCCTGCGCAGTTTCCCGCAGGCGGCGGACAATGTCCATGAACTGCCTGACCCGCTCCGGGTCCACCGGGGCGTCGGTATTTCCGTTCTGCTTGAACCAGCTGCCCACAATGGCGCCGTCAGCGTAAGCGAGCTGGGATGCGCATGTCTCGGCGCTTACTCCGGCACCGACGAACAGCGGAAAGCCGCCTAGGATGCTGCGGAACAGACGGATTTTTTCAGGGTCCGTGGCGATTCCGGTCCCGGCTCCGGTCACGACGACGGCATCGCAGCGCTCTTTTCCCAGCAGAAGGTCTTCCTCGAGCGTACGCCCGGACCTGACGGGCTGATACTTGAACCGGACGCCGCCCAGCAGAAAGACGGGGCAGCCGCTTCTGAGCTGAGCGAGTCTTTCGGCAAAGTCCCCATCGCAGCTTTTTGCATACAGGTTGGGCTTGTCATGCCCGCGCATGTGATACCCGGGACGGAGATGCCCGCAGACCGAATCAAGCTGAAGAAAGGAAGCGCGGTACTTATTGGCCAGGGCGAAGGCTTTCTCCGGGTCTGCAAGCAGATTGACCCCGTATACATGCCCCGGATAGTGGCCGGCGAGATAATCCAGAGCCCATTCCACATCATCCGGTGAACCGAAGTAGTCTTCCACCAGAATGCCGTCCGCTCCGCCGCCATAGTACTGTTCGATTTCGCGCTTCGCCTGTTCATGCACCCGGTCCGGGTCAGCGCCGCCAAGGTGCAGCATGGCAAGAACGGGCTTGTCTGTATGGAATGCGTGGAGAAACTGTTCAGTCATGTGGATCACTCCCGGTCATGCAAAGTCGGTGAAACCGTGAAACTGATCACGGAGTGTCAGCCAGAATGCTTTCCACACTCATGCGGTATCTGTCCAGCTGCTGCATGTAGCATTGGATACAGTCTTTCTGCCTGACGGCGGTTGTGGAGGAGAGGATGCTGCCGACAGCGGGGAAGGCCGCGGCGGCCGGCAGAAGCGCGGCGGCTGTCTGTACGGCAGGGGATGCGCCAAGCCTGCGGGAGATCAGAAAGCCCGCCGCAGCCGCGCCGATGGGAAGCACGTACTGGAGAGGGCTCAGGTCCGGCCTGGCTGTTTCTTCCCGCGTAAATTTCATGTCCGAGAGCAGGATATCGCGGATAAGGCCTCCTTTTTCGGGAAAACGGTGTTCATACGCGGCCAGCCATCTGCCGCCCGCGGTATGCGTGCTCTCCCAGAAGGAGGCGGCGCCGGAAAGGATCAGGTTCGCGGAAGCCAGGGAAAGCGCGCCGGTTTTGCTGCGCTGAATCAACTGTCCCCTGAGGAGGTCGGCGAAAGTATTCCAGTCGCTGCGGAATCGATCAAGGTCTGCAGGCATCGTCAGTGTTCCTCCTTCCAATTCTGTCAAGCTGCAGGACGGTGGAGTCCAGAAGCTTCCGGTGCTGCATGATTTCCATTCTGTCCCTGTCCAGCTCGTGGATCCTGGCGCTGATCCGGTCCTGAAGTTCCTGCTGCTGTGCAATCATGTCCTCGACTTCCGTCCGGTAGCGGGCCTCATAGGAGCTGAATTCCGAGTCCAGGCAGCGGCGGATGTCTGAGGCAAAGCGTTCGCAGGCCGAAATCATGCGTGATATGACGGAAGCAAAGTATCTGCTGAGCTGCGGCTTCAGCTTGTCCTGGCACTGCGCGCGGACCGTGTCCGTGTCCGGGGAGAGAAAAGCGCCGGCGATAAACCCGGCAATGCCGCCCACGATCGTGCCGACTCCGGGTATGATGCTCCCAATGGCTGCGCCGGCGGCGGCAGACCCGAGGAAAGTCATGTTTTCGAGAAGCAGCTTTTCCGAGATGAATCCTTCGGCTTCCGACAGGTCAGCCGGGTCCAGGCGTACAGGATCCGGAAGCGAATAGTCGGACCGGGTCAGGTCCACGGGCAGGATATCCAGCTCTTCATACATGCTCATGAAGCTCAGACTGAAGGCACCGATTTGCTTGTTGAAGTTCATTCTGATCTGGTCACAGCATGCGTCTGTATGGCGGATCAGTTCAGAGGCGGCTTTCTGACAGTCCGCGCTCAGCGGACTGCCGATATACGCTTTGATGGCATCCAGGTTACTTTTATTATCCAGTGTGTGCAGAATGCTTTCTGCAGCCCTGTCTGCTTTTTCGGATACAGTATCGTCAAAGGACCGGAGAAGATCATGGATGCTGGCATCGAATCCGGAGAGCCGCTTCAGCTGTTCCTGGGCAAGGAAATCATGCAGGTCCGCTTTCCGGGAGCGGCTGATCCGGTCCAGGCGCTGCCTGCAGTCATCCAGCATGGAGTCAAGGGATGCGGAGATGGACTGATAAACCTGATCCATCCACGCGAGCAGCTTCCGGGATACGGCCAGGGCGCGCAGGCGTTTTGTGTGTGCAAGCAGCGCCTGCTCGGTCTCATACGAGGCAGAAAGCAGGTCATGGTCCGCTTCGTCTGCGCCTTCCTTTGCGCGGGCAAGCACCTGGGGTGCGGCGTAGGGCAGGACCACGGCGTTCTCAATATCCAGTTCTGTCTCCAGCCGTGTCCTGATGTAGGCAAGCATCTGAGTGCGCTCCCGGGGCCGGAGGGTATCGAGAAAGGTGACGACAAATACGCACTGCGGCAGGATGGACTTCAGGTTTGCGCGCAGGAACGTGAGAAGTGTATCCGGGACGGGGCGCGTGGCGGAGATCAGGACAACCGAAAGGTCGGATGTCCCCTCCAGCGTGCGGATGGTGACCTCTTCGTGCCAGGCTTCGGTAACATTGGTTCCGGGCGTATCAATGATGCGCAGGGCTGTATCCGGGATTCCGGCAGGCAGGCCGACCCTGACTTCTTCCAGGCCGCTGGCAGGGTCTGACTGCGTGGTGAAGGCGTGCAGGGCTGTTTTCAGGTCCTGAAGGCTTTCATACAGCATGCTCTCCTCCACGCCGCTGCGATACCTGAGCCGGATCCGGAAATCGTGGTCATATTCCATCACCGTGGAGGCGGTCGTGGTGCCCTGCAGGGCACTGGAAGCCAGAAGCTCTTCCCGGAGAAGGGCGTTGATGAACGTGCTTTTTCCTGTGGAAAACTCGCCGATCACGCTGAGATTCAGTCCGGGATCATTTTTCCTGTCCTGAACAGCGGCCAGCTGCTTCCGGGCAGCACGCAGATCCATGGCGGGAAAAGTGCTGCCTGTGTATTCCTCTGTCAGCCTTGCCGTCAGCTGCTGAGCAAATTCCAGGTGACGGTCAATCCCGGCAAGTTCATTCAGGTTCTGCAGCGAGAAATACTGCTGCATGCTGGCATCTGAGGTCATGCATCCATCACGCTCCGACAAGAGTGAAAATCAGGGAGTCAAGCTCTGCGTTGAGCTCATAGATGTTCTTTTCGCATTCAGCCAGTTCCTGTCTGCGCGCTTCCACCCGGGCTTCGCCGCTGCGCTTTTCTTTGATCACATCCTGGATCTGGCGGTCAAGGTCATCGATCTCGCTGGTAATGCTCCTGAGAATCTGGTCTTTTACCCCTTCAAACCGGGCCTGAATGCCGGCGGCCATGGCGGCTGCCTGTCTGTCCGCTTCGCTGGTCAGCTTTTTCACGGCTTCTTCCGTAATGCGGGTCTTGAGTTTCGCTGTGGCATTGTGGGTGCCCTGCCCCACATTGATGAACACTGAGGTCAGAATAACGCCGATGAAGGTGACCGGATTCAGAGCGCCCAGGAGGGCGAGAATAAAGGTTGCGCCGAACTCAAAGGCGGCGGTTATGGCAAACTCCTTGCCGATACCGTTGATGCTGCCGGAGAAGGCGAGCCCGATATCGCCCATGGCGATGCCGCCAGCTACACCGGCCACCCGCTTCCAGAAGGGCACGGGGGCGGCCTTGCAGTCCTGTCCGCTCAGTTCCGCACTGATCTCGTCGATCTCCTTATAGATCCTGGAAAAGTCTTTTTCCGCCTCGCCGAAGATCTGACTGGCTTCATCCTCCACTTCCTGGGCCAGGACCTGTTCGCGCCAGTTCAGCTGTGCTTCGCCGATCTTTTCACGCAGGCAGGCGGAGTATTCTTCCACAAGCTTTGTGGTCTGGCTTTTTGTGGGGATGGGGCCCAGCGTATTCTGGGGCTTGTACTCTTCGATCCAGGCGGGGACAGCACTGATGAGATCGTTGATCTGGCGCCTGGACAGACGCTCGAACTTCCTTCCGGCACGCTCGATCCGGGTTTCCATTTCCATGGCTTTCTGGTCCCGTTCCCTGGAGGCCATGTCCAGCCGCGGCCGGATATGGTCATACCTGGCGATGATGTCGTCCAGGGCCGTGTCCAGCAGTGCGCGCTGGCGCGGGATCACGTTTTCCAGGGCTTCGCGGCTCAGAATCTGACGCAGCTGTCTGGCGGGGGTGGCCAGCTTGGCTTTTCCCTTTTCCCGGGTCAGGAAGGCGGCAAGGCGCTGTTCCAGTGGCAGAATACCGGAATCAGCCACCAGGGTTTCGTTGCCGTCCAGGCGTCCGTCCAGGGCGTTGAGAGCGGAGAGGCAGTAGATTTCAGGCTGCGGATAGAACTCGGCGATCTTCATCTCGGCATACCGGCGGACCTGGGGCTGTTCGCGCTGGCGGATCTGATCAAAGCGGTTGACGATGAAGAAGACAGATTCATAACTGTTGCCCTTCAGATCGCGCTCGATAAACTTCATCTCATCACCGGCGCAGATCGCGTTGGCATTGAGCACATACAGAATGGCATCCACCCTGGAAAGGTATTCCATGGTGACCCGGGTGCGCGTTTCATCCTCATTGAGGCCGGGGGAGTCAATGATTTCCACGCCGTTCTTCAGCAGGTCAAGGGGATAGAAGAGCTCCAGCTTTTCATAGGGACTCTGCATCTTGGTCGATTTTTCATCGGCGCCGATGGGAATGACCACATAGTCCTCGATTTCATCGTAGGGGATCTCCATGGGCGGAATGGGTCCGCCCTGATGGGCCTGCATATGGGCAACCGCCTTGGGCGACAGGTTTTCCGGCAGCGGGTCCGGCAGGGGATTCCGGAAATAGAGGATCGCCTTTTTCTCTGTACCGTACTTGACTTCATTGATCACGGCGGTGCAGGGCAGGGCGTAGGCGGGGAGAATTTCCTCACCCAGAAGGGCGTTGATAAAGGTGGACTTGCCGTTTTTGAATGTGCCCGTCACCATGATCTTGAAGGTATCATTCTCAACTTTCCGGCTCAGCGCGGCCAGGTCCGTTTCCACAGTCATGTTCAGACGGCGGGCGGTGCCGGACGCACTGGCGAGAATTTCCGCCAGCTTCTGCTGGCTTTTCTGAAAATCCCGATAGCTGTCATTGATGGGACGGTTTTCCATGGTCATATCCTCCTTATATCAGTGCGTGAACCAGATTCAGCTGCTTTTCAAGCGCGCCCATGTCATCCGTCACACCGGCCCTGTCAGGGGCGGGTGCGCATACTTCCCGGATCAGGCGTTCCTGTTCCTGCATCCAGGTCTGCTGGCTCCTATCCGCTTCCTCAATCATGTTCGTGTAGACCTTTTCGAGTTTGCGTTCACTGTCCGCCATGGCGCTCTGGATAAAGGCGGGAACGCACTGCGCGATGTGCGCCTTGATGTCTTCACGCTGCTGCTCGATGCGCTTTTTGAAGAACTTTTCGGACAGGATGGCGGTTCCAGTGCCGATGCCCATGGAGGCAACAATCGGCATGAAGCCCAGGGCGCTGAACAGGGCAAATCCGGAAATGGACAGAAGCGTGGAGCCGACCCGCATCCAGTTCCGCTGTTTGTCCAGGTCTTCAAGGACCAGTTTTCCAGTATCCGGAACACCCATATGTCTCTTGTCCGTGATTCCTTCTTTTCTGCAGGCCACCGCAGCGTGAAAGGTTTTCTCAATGGATGCGGCATACCAGCGCGCATCCTCCTGGATCTGCCGGGATGCGGTCTGCTCGATGCCCGCTGCCATGTTGGCCAGTTCCACCTTGGAACGGTAGGGGAAATCCTCTGTCCACCAGCGCTCCGGGGACGGCGCGTGGCCGGCTTCGTACTGGAGGCGTTCCGTAATGGTTTCGGCGTAGTCATCCACCTTTTCCAGCAGCAGGCTGTAGCATTCGGAGCATCTTCTGTGCATCTGCAGCCGGAGCTCGCCCCACGCAAGCCTTGCCTGGGCCAGCTTCTGCTGCTTTTCCTCAAGAAGTGTCCTCTGCTTTTCCGCGTCCTGCTCTTTCATCAGGGCGTTCTTCTCACGCAGCGTGGAAAGCGCCTTTTCCAGGGCATCGCCTGCGCGGCCCAGCAGCCACTGACCGATCAGCTGCGACCGGGCGGGGTTCGTGATCCAGCTTTCCATTTCCGCTTTCACCCGGTCCATGCCGGTGAGGGGAAGAAGCGTCTCGTCCTCCATGTCCAGGGATGCGGGCACATAGACGGGAATGTTCATGCCCCAGTCCCGGAGCCGGCTGCGCACGTAATGGACGACGCCGGCGCGTTCCTTTGCGGGGACAAGATCAAGCCGGGTGATAATCAGCATCAGGAAAGGCATTTTCCGGGCGATAAGCCGTTCTTCAATGAACAGCTTTTCGGTCATGCTCAGAGGGGCCTGGGCGCTGATGGTGATTATGGCACCGTCGCAGCCGAGCAGGGCGTCGCTGAGCGCTCTTGCACGCGCCTGATTCAGGTCTCCGGCGCCTGGCGTATCGATCAGCTCAATACCGGTCTTCTGCAGCCAGGCATCCGGAACCCCTGCAATGGCGGTTCCCTGGAAGTCCTCGCCGCCGAAGTTGCGGGCGGTGAGCCCCTCCCAGGCGTCCGGTGAAAGCGTGCGCTGCAGCACTTTCTCATTCCGGCGGTTCAGGGCGGCCAGCACCGGTTTCTCGTGATACCGGACCCGCGTCATGACGGCGGTGGTGGGCAGATTGCCCACCGGCAGGTATTCATGCCCGAGAAGGGTGTTGATGAAGGTGCTTTTTCCCCGGGAAAACTCTCCGACCACCGCGATGGTGAAGCGTTCGCGGCGGGACCTGAGAAGGCAGGTATCCAGACCGTCCGCGAGTTCAGTGAATCCGGCTGACCTGAGCGCACTCGAGGATTCATGGACCGCCTGTTCCACCGGTCCGCTGATGCTCAGGGCGCGTGCTGCGGGCGGAGTGCTGCGTGCCGGGGCCGGCTTTGCCTTCTGGGGAACTGCGGGGGAGGCCGGATGCTTTTTCGTGAAAGAATCAGGATTCGGAATTCTGTATGCCATACGGGTCATCCTTTCATCAGATACCTGTCATAGAAGTCCGGGGCAAGCACGCGGTACATGGGCATGACAGACGGCTCCATGAGCATCTGCATGAGACGCGACATTTCCTCGTGTTCCTGCCTGCTGACTTCCGCGCCGCTCAGCAGCGCGGAAATCAGGGCGTCATAGCATTTCATCAGCTGGTGATACGCTTCCTTGTACTGCCGCCTGTCCAGGTGCCGGATGGCTTCATGCCGGAAAAGTCCCACCGGCCTGTCAAACTCCACACTGCCAAACTCCCTGCGGTACTCATAATCCTCGAAGGCAACCACCTTCAGTGTGGGAAGCTCCAGGGTGATGCCGTAACGGATGGGATAGATCAGGGTTTTATCGGTTTCGCCTGTCACCTGGTATCTCAGAAAGGGGATGGTGACGCAGAGACAGCCGTTCAGGATGCGCATGACGGGGAAACCGGCGGAGTATACCATGGGGATTCTGCAGTTCAGGTAGAAATCACTGGTCTTCAGATCGTCCAGAAGCTGTTCCATGGATACGAAATTTGTCATAGCATTACCCTCCAAAGCAAGTGATCAGCTGGCAGTTGCCTGCTTCCCAGGCATCCGTGAATACATCCATGGGCACCATTTCACCGCAGCCCTCAGGAGAGCCGGAATCGTTGAGGATCACCATGGGCTGGTCAGGGTCCGTATGATCGATTCCGATGACCTGAACCGCATGATTGGCCGAGCTCCCGGGGGTGAAGAGGCTTTCATTGCTGCCATACCAGATTTCATCCGCGTCAATGGACACGATGACTTTTCCGCCGGCATTCAGGCAGTCCTCAATGTCGGAAACGGAGGCATGAAAGTGCATGTCGTTTTCAATGCCGAAATGGTCCAGCATCTTGTTCATGTTCAGTGCGGCCGTGCCGTTTGCTTCATCAAACCATCCGTTCTGTACGGCAAAGTCCGCCATGTCTTCCATATCGATATCCTGACCGGTGAGCTCATCCAGGATGAATTTCTGGGAATACAGAGCGCACCTGCCCGTATCACCCTGGTATTCCCACTCCTGCATGGATGTTTCAGGATCCCCGGATACGGCGTCCATATCTGCATGATCCGGATTGAAGTTTCTCAGCTCATCGGCATAAGTGCCTGCGACGCAGCCGGCGTGCCCATAGTCCAGCACGGGAAGGGAGAAATCCGTGCCGGGATCCAGTTCAACCCGGCTGACTGTCTCGAAGCTCCGGTCACCGTCTGAGTCATGGCTGAACACGTAGGTATCGGGGGTGCCGTCACCATCCTGGTCCAGCAGCTGTTCCCGGATGATTTCGTCTTTCAGGCCGTCGGCATCATGGTCGAAATAGGTGGTGGACGTGTCGAATACACCGTCATGATCGGAGTCGTTCTGCTTGACCACAGTGTCGAACACCCCGTCCCCGTCCATATCCATATGCACGGTCCGGCTGTCGATCATGCCGTCCTGATTGTAATCATGCTCTCTCACGGTCTGATCGATCACGCCGTCGTGATCAGTGTCAAAGGAACCATCGAATGTATCGATGATATGATCGCCATTGGAATCCAGGCCAACGGTATCAAACTCGCCGTCATGATCCGTATCAAGTGCGGCCACGTCGAAGAAACCGGTGCCCTGGGAATCCAGAGCGACAGCATCAAACTCGCCGTCATGATCCGTATCAAGGACGGCCATGTCGAAGGAACCGGTACCCTGGGAATCCACCAGCATGGTATCGAACTCGCCGTCTCCGTTTGTGTCAATCAGCGTTCCGTCCAGCATGTCGTCTCCATCCATATCGATCACGGAAAGATCCGGACTCCCGCTGCCGTCAAGGTCGACGGAGAAAGCCGGGGCATCATCCGGAATGGCAGGGACGGTTTCTCCGGCTACGCATTCCATATCTTCCATGCCGTTCAGTTCAAATTCCGGCAGATCAAATTCAAACATATTGGTAACCTCCTTATCGGACATCTCATACAATCCATACGTTCTGCCGGACAGGTGAAGTCCGGGCCGGAGATGCGGGTGAAACAGCTGCTTTTCATCTCATCGCCTATTGAGACGCCGGATGCGGAAAATAGTTCCGGGGCAGGAAAAAAATTTTACGCATGTATGATTTCGGGCAGACGGAATGACTCTGCGTCCGGGACTGCGGAAACGCGCGGTGTTCAAACGGTCTGCCTTGCAGCTGAGGAGACTATTTGGCTGTGGTTATGTCCAAAAAGGTATTCTGTCCATTCAAAAGATTCTCGGAGAAAGCGCGGTTTTCACCCGTTCCTGAATGAGCGCATTTTCTGAATTCCGCATGGACTGGCTGTAAAAGCGGGCATGCTGTTCGAAGGGGCGATGGGGTCACGCGTGTGCCGTCTGTGTTTTCTTCCCGTGAGCTATCAGAGGGATATACGCAAAGCACTTTTCCGGTTCCCTTCCGGAAAACGGAACTGCGGAGCAGATCAGGGACGCTGGTTTTCGTTCACTCGCCATGGAAACGTTTCTGCCACATAAAAAGCAGGCACAAACAATCGTTCTGCCTGCTATTATAAGTGCTTATGCCCTGCGTGTAAATCCTGGTTCAGAGTTTCCCGGACAGCCCTGCGCAGATCCCGGCCGGCCCGTTTCCGGTTATACGTTTTTCTGCTTTCTACGGTTCTGGTAATCGGTGAACAGGCCCACGACTGACGTCTTTGGGCGTCCAGCTCCCGGCGGGCTCTCTTTCCCAGCTTTTCCCTGGGAACAAAACGGGTCATAGGATCACTTCCTTTCTGCAGTCATGCCTTTTCAGGCGTGGATCGGGTCATACCGCCTGCTCAGCAGTACCTCGAGCATATGAATGACAGGGGTTGTGGACCGGGTATAGCGATGCTTCATGTGACGCGTGGAACGTCCGCTGGAGAGTGCTGTCCCGGCTTCGTCTGAAAGCACGGGTGTCTGCATCTGGAGGCTGTTCACGTTGTGAAACATCACCGCGGGCATGGTATAGCCGGCGCGTTCGAACTTTTCCTGGAAATCCTCATAAAGATTTCCGCCGGGGTTTGTCACGGACCGGTTGAACTCCATGTCTGAATAGATCACCACGGCGGAAGGCATCTCATCCTGGCCCGCTCCGGCGCGTACCGCCATCCGGAGCAGCATGTTGTACACCGCTTCCAGATTGGTCGTGCCGCCCCAGCTGGCGTTATGGATGTTCGAGAGCTTCTCCCAGAGAGCCCGTCCGCGTGTTTTCATCATCTTGGGCTTTTCACTGAAGGTGATGAATTTGTTGTGGAAGGGGCCTTTCGCATGCTCAGCAAAGAACAGTCCCAGCGCATCAGCCAGCGTGTGGGCTCCGTATGCCATCATGGATGAAGATGTATCAATGACGCTGATGGCATTCTCCATCCCCACTTCGCCCGGCAGCGATTTCCAGAATTCTTCCGTGTGCGTGAGCATATATGCAGCCCTGTGCTGTTTTTCCCGGACTACATGCCTGGTCCCCGCATACCTTCCGCAGATGCGGTATACCGCAAATACGCGCCCGGGAGCTGCAGACGAAACAACGGCGGCACACCTCGGATCAAAAGGACTGAAGGGATGCTTCCACTGCCCGGGATGCCGGCGGTCGTACAGACCCAGGAACTGGACTCTCCGCATGGGCATCAGTCTCTCGGTTCGCTGCAGCTTATAGTAATAGGCTTTCCACTTCCGGCTTCTTTGCGTGATATTCCCCTGATAGGGTGCAAGCCGGAGCATACCCTGGGAATTGGGCCTGCGGATGACATGCACCGGAATAAACCTGGCCCACTGGTAGCGGCGGGCACCCGTCAGTTTCCTCACGGATCCCAGAGGGCTTTCCATGATGTTCGTACCCAGGCAGCCTCTGCCGCCGTAACCGTCCCGGGAATCATCGCGTTCAAAGCCGAAGAAACCGGTACGCCCCGTAATCTGGTCCGGTGTCAGCGTGGCAGCGTTCAGTTTCCTGTATCCGCCGCGGACGCCCCGCATAAAGGCCTCATAGCGTTCCGCATCATGCCGGGAGAACAGACAGTCATAGCGCAGCATCGCCTGGGACGGCACATGCTCATACTGGATCCGGTCAAACTGTCTGCGGCTCACATAATGCTCTGTCAGACTGATGGCGGACCTCAGCGCCGTGAGCATGGCGCGGTACTGCTTTTCGCTCAGCTGCAAAAGCCGCATCAGCACTTTTGCGTTTCCGCGTGTGCGGGCACTGGAGGTATTGGAAGAGGGCATCCACTTGGCGCAGAGGGAGATATGCGCGGTTCGTTCCCCGCGCTCCCGGCGCCTGAGTGCTTCCATGTCGGCACTGAGCTGTTCCTGAATGAGCCGGACAGCTTCTTTTTCCGCCTTTGTTCCCAGCAGACAGATCAGGTCATCCCATCGCCCGTATTCCGGGATCCAGCGCGCGTTCTTCACGGCGGATTCCGGCCATTTCCTGGCCACCGTCCGGATCAGCCTGCGAAAAATGTCTCTCTCGCCGATGCCTTCACGGATATCGCGAATGTAGAAAAGCAGCTTCATGGCCAGCTCGGGGTTTTCCCGGTAGGCCTCCACAAACTTGCGGTTGATGCGCTCCGTGTCATGATACCGCATGGCGCCGGCGATAAAGAAGAGATCCACACACTTGTCGCCGGAGGAGCTGTAGGCCATGGCGCCATTGGCTGTTGTACACTGGTACAGAAGATCGGCACAGTCTTCCCGCTTCCGATTTTCCATTCCTCTTTCCTCCTTTCTTTCAGGCTGACGGTATTTCAACCGCCGCGAAAACAGTCTGTCCCGTTCAGATCAGCGGCCCTGCGGGTGGTGCTTCCCTGGCCTGGCATACCGGACTGCGATGCACCGCACCTTTTTCCATGCTGTCCGGTTCAGGAGAAAACAGTGGATTCTGCCGGAATCCACCCGGTGCGTGAACATATTTCAATCTTCACGCCCGTTGCTTCATTCCTGAGGAGAACCTTTTTCGTTCTCCACGCCCTGATGCATCCTTTGACAAATCTGTTTTCCCCGTTTCGGGAATGTGGCAGGAGGGGTAACCCTGCAGCCAGACGGATGACAAGACGCGTTTCCAACCCTTCGGATATTCCGGCGTCCCGTTCCGTTCCGCCCGGAATCAGGTCAGAAAGCGTTTTCCCATACGCTGCCTGCCGTTTGCCTGTCTGTCGCTGCGATACGCTGCCCCACCTTGGATTGCGCTGCGGTTTTCAGGCCACCGCCTGGGCACGATTTTCTCCGCGCAATACACGGGGCGACACCATCCAGAGGAGAAGTCACAGAGCCTGTATAGACGCAATGTAGATGGATGTCATGGTATTTTTTGCAGACATCGGTGTGTATCAACTAGAATTCTCCTGTCCCAAGGGCGACCGCGCCTCCTTTCAGAACGGTTGCGGTGCTTGGGAGTAAAGAGAGCCTCGCAGCTTGGGTCTGTCAACCGGAAATCCGGGATTCACCCCTGTGTTTATGCTTCGAGTGCTTCGCTGCTGACGCGCCTTCTCTGTTATAAGCGTCCCCTGGACGAGAAGCCAGCCTCCTGCCCGGCTTCATGTATGTTCAGGAACCTTATGCGGTCCCTCAACATCTGGGATCATATCATCGATCGTTTCCGGAATCCCGGAAAAAAATCTGCGAATCCCGGATCCGGATGTTTAATTTCCATCAGAATAGCCGGGAGATGGTCAGTTCGTGTTCACTGGAGTGGACGGCGGTTCCACCCAGCTTTCTCCAGGCAGCCACCCAGGCGTCAATCTCATCGAAGCCGGAAGTAAACACCAGTCGGTAGGGAAGGTCCTCACGGTTTACGCTGTGAAGCAGTCTGGCGGTTTCTTCATGGGAAAGCGCTCCGAGCGTTGTTTTCCTTACTGCCTGGAACAATAATTTCATGTGCTCTGACTGGTGCCGGCAGTTATAGCTGCGGAGCAGGACAATGGGCCGCGTGCTTGTTTCCCGGTCCAGACAGGCAGCGGCTGTTCCGCCCAGATCATGCCACTTCTGAAGGAATGGCCTGATCCGGTCCGGGCAGTTCGCGAAGGAAATACGGAAAGGATTATCTTTCGTACAGTTCCTGCAGATGCTGCGGCATGTATCCAGACTGAGACCCGGTTTTGCTTCACGGAGCAGATGCGTGAAGGCTGTAAGCTTTTCAGCCTGAATGCCCCGCAGTTCAACGGTGGTTCGCTGCTTGCTTCCGCAGAGCGGACAGACCACATCCCTGCTGATCAGCATTGTGGAGCAGTGATCGCAGCGCTGTCTGCCGGCGGGCATGACGGAGCGCTTTCCGCAGCGGGGACAGATTTTTTCGCAGTACAGGTCTGACCATTTTCTGCAATGCGGGTTGATGCAGTGCATTTTGCCGCGGGAAAGGCGGCTGCTTTTCGTTGAATACGGATTCATCTTCGTCCCTCCTTTCCTCTGGGCTGATGGCATTTCAGCCATTGCGAGTCCAGTCAGCTGTATTCCGGATGGCTGCCTGGCAGGGTGGCTTCCAGGCTTCGATCACAGCATATGCGCGCTCCCACCGTAACATGTTTGCTGTGACAGATAAAGGCATTTCTCTTTCGCCCGTAAGAGAAACCGGACAGGATGCGTATTTCAGCGCACCGGGCCGTTGCCTTATTCTGCGGAGAACCTTTCTCGTTCCCCAGCGACCTTTCGAAACTCAGCTGACTGTTCTCCCCGTTTCGGGATTATGATAGGGCAGTGTTTCCTGACAGCGCTATCTTATGCTCTCAGAGCATTCCTTTCACGGAAAAAAAGGTGCGAATTTGCCGGGCAATGGCGGCATAAAGGAAAATACCGGCCGGTTTGGCGGCCGGTGCTATGGATTTTGGTACAGAACACACAAAATGGCTGTGAAGATCGGGATTTCTGAATACTTTTCCTCACAGCCATTCAGTTTGTGAAGCGTTCTTTGAGAAAGACCGGACAGCTGATGCCGAAGCATGTGCGTTTCCGGTCAGCCTGACGGCTTCTGCCTGTCAGCTCCAGGGCTTCTGCTTCTTATCCTGGTCCGCACGCTGCATACCGGCCGCGGCAGCAAAACCCATTTCATCCAGGGTCAGTTCCTGTACATTCTGCTTCATGTTATAGCGGGCATGCACCTGGTTGATCACCTGCTGAAGATCATAGTTTCCGTCAAAATCCTGAAAATCGAACATGGCCTTGAGTTTCTTATCCATCATCATAATCTATTTCTCCTTCTGCCTTTCGGCTTTGAATTCTTTTTCCAGGGGGCTTTTCTTCCCCCCTGCACTTGTTGATACGCAGTTTTTTACCAGGTGGCAGTCGAAAAAAGAAAAAACAGTCCAGATGGTGAAAATGTCCGCAATTCAGCATCGAAAACAGCGTTTTCATGACGTGGACTCAGATGCCGCATATCTGCGAAAAATTCACAGACTGGAAACATTTTTCTTAAGTTGTTTTTAGGTGCTCAGGTTATGCTCGCTGTGGGGCGGGAAACAGGGATTTGTTCCACGCCCGGGAAAGGAGAGCAGAATGGAAGCCTATACCGATGTCAGCATGATTCCTGAAAAAACTGAGACAAACAAGAAATCCAGGCGGCGCAGGCGCCTGATCCGGCGACTGGTCTGCATACTGCTTATTCTTTTTCTGCTTGGCGGCGCAGCATGGATTGCCGTGCGCAGACTGCAGGCGGAATATACGGTCACGTATCAGGCTTACAGTGTGACCACAGGCACCATTTCGAATGCACTGTCCTTCAGCGGCAGTCTGGAGGCAGTTTCCAGCAAAACGTATACGGCACCGGCGGCGGGCACAGTGCGCAGCCTGTATGTGACCCGGGGTCAGGATGTGCAGGAGGACGGCGTGATCGCGTCCGTCAGCCTGAATGCCGGCAGTACCGTGGAAAGCGGCAGTGCTGTGGCGGAACTTTACGCGGACAGCAGAATGCGTGTGGAATGCATGGTTCCGGAAAGTGAACTGGACAATTTCCAGCCGGGAGATGCGGTGAACATGGAGTTCATCTATATTGAAGACGGGGCTCTGACGGCCACGGGCCGGGTGGAAAAGGTTTCCCGTGTCGGCTCGGAGTCCGCGGATGAATCGGAGGAGTCGGTATACCGGGTACAGATTGTTCCCGACACGACGGATGGACTGCTCTACGGCATGACGGCCGTGATCAGCCGGATTCAGACAGGAAGCTGAAATACAGGAAAAGCGAGTGGATCATGATGCGATCCACTCGCTTTTTGAACGTCTGTGTATATGGTGTTTTAGCGCTTCATGCCGATGATGGAAGCTGCAATCCAGCCCACCTTGCCGTTCACGGTCACCTGGACGAAGTTGCGGCCGGACTCGGGATCGTACACCAGCTGATCCGAGATGGTGTCCACCATGGTGCCATTGGGCAGATGTCCGATCTGCTTGCTGCTTTTCGTGGCGCTTGCCCGGAGAGCCGCGTCAAGACCGGGAGTGCCTGTGTTGACCTGGCGCATAACGCCGCCTTTCACCGATTCCAGGGTGTCAAGATCCAGTTCCTTCATATTGTTCTCCATGTGTATGTTCTCCTTTCAGTCTTGTGCTCTCTTTTTTCTTTCTGCAGATGCTTTATTTGCCCCTGCACTCTTTGATACGCAGGAATCCGCCGGATGGCAGCTGCCGGATAAGATTTTTTTGAAAAACTTTTCGGAACTTCCGGAAGAGGGGTCTGAGTATCCGGGAGAACATGCGGCGTATGCACTGCTTTAGCACAGTATACAGCATTTCCGCATTTTTCAAAAGCATATTCCGGAGGTTCGGGAGTCAGCGCCTTTTCTGCGCTTATGCCTTATTTCCCGAACGGGTAGACTACTTCAATGCCGTAGGTTTCCGCCATCTGGTATCCGAGATGCAGATATCTTGTGAGCACGGCCGGATCATGGGCATCCGCATTGACCACAGCCTTGACGGGATACCTGGAAGCAGTGCGCCAGAAGCCGTCCAGGGGATAGGGCCGGGGACAGGATCGTCCGGCGCTTATGGCCGCTTCGGCTGTGGGATAGCCCATATCATGGGCTTTCAGTTCCTGCTTCAGCCAGCCGCTGGCATTGATCTCAAGCGGCATATTCAGGCGCACGGCTGCTTCACAGATTTTCCCGGCGCAGGCCTCGCAGTCCGCGTTCCATTCCCGGATGGAGGGGCCGAAGGTGTCCGGATGCGCGCCGAAGAGGAAGAACCCGCTTTCCATCATCCGGACATAGGTATCCGCATAGCACATGAGGGCATCACGGTCCATATGGAAATCGGGCCAGAACCCCTTCTCCTGTCCCTGCCAGTCGATGGTATGGACGCTCCCGATCAGATAATCCATCTTCTTTTCTTCAAGCAGCATCCTGTAATATGAATCGTATTCGGGATAGTATTCACACTCAAGGGCCAGAAGAATGCGCAGCTGGGGAAAGGCTGCCTGGGCCTCACGGACTTCGCGGATATAGTCGTCCAGTTCTGAGAGATTCATCCGGATGATTTTCGGACGCTCATCCGGGAACGGCATGTGATCTGACATGCCCAGCACATGGAATCCGTGCTCCGCGGCTTCCCGGGCATAGTCCACGGGAAGGCCGACGGCGTGCCCGCAGTGGAAGGTGTGCGTGTGAAGGTTTACAGTGATCATATGTGCACCTGCCTGTATGGAATGCTTACCCGAACAATGTCAGTAAATGATGTCCTCAAGCCTGCGCTTGGGCACATAGTGGGTATCGTGCTCATCACGCCAGTACCGGGTGACGCCGTCTTTGACCTCGGTGATCACAATGGTTTCATCCGGCTTTCCCAGGGCGATCAGCAGCTGCGGCACCAGGTGGTCCGGCAGCTTCAGGAGTTCCTTCACGCCCGCGGGATCAAAGGCGCCGATCATGAGCCCGCCGAGCCCTTTTTCAGCTGCGGCCAGCAGCAGGGTCTGGGCGGCAATGCCCACATCACGCTGGATACCTGCCGCATCCCTGACCCATTCCGTTTCCTGCAAGATGACAATGAACGCCGCAGGCCCGCGTCCGGGGTCCGGGAGATGCCGCTCCGGAAGCGCTCCGCCCCAGCGGGTCAGGGCAAGCATCCGGCTCACCTCGTCCTTTTCATGGACCAGAGCATACTTCAGCGGCTGACGGTTGGCGGCGGAAGGCGTCAGACGCGCGCAGTCCACCAGTTCCAGCATCTCTTCCCGGCTGATGCTCCGGCTTTCGTCATAGCCGCGGACACTCCGGGCCTTTTCCACCAGTTCATGGAATGTCATGATATGCCTCCTTGCGTACAGGTGATTCAGAATATGTCGTTCATGCCTGGACGGACAGCTTTTCCGCCCATTCCTCTTCCCGGAATCCGGTCAGAACAAAACCGTCTCCCACGGCCAGGGGACGCTTGATCAGCATGCCGTCCGTGGCAAGCAGCGCGATCTGCTCCTCCTCAGTCATGTCCGGGAGCTTCTTGGCCAGGCCGAGCTCGCGGTAGGGAATACCGCTGGTATTGAAGAACCACTTCAGCGGAAGTCCGCTCATGGCGATCAGTTCCCGGAGTCCGTCCGCATCCGGATGCTCCGTGCGGATGTCGGCGGTGGTGTGTGCAATCCCGTGATCCTCCAGCCATTTCAGGGCTTTCCTGCAGGTGCTGCAGCGGCTGTAACAGTAGACTTTCAGCATGAAAGCTGCTCCTTTCTTCATGGGCATCTGTCATAGGGCAAAGGCCCCGGCGGGAAAATTGTACTTGGAATGGCGCAAAACTGCAATGCTCTGCATGTGCATAAAAGGACCGGGAGGAAAAAAGACTGCCCCGGCATATGCCGGGACAGTCGGATGATTCATGACCTGGTTTGTTCGGGATTATTCGCCGTAGGCGTTGGTGTATACGCGCTGGTTGATTTCCATGTACTTCTCCAGGCCTCTGTCGTTGAGTCCCTTGATGTACTCATCCCACTGCTCGTCCACGCCGCCGTTGGCAAGCCATTCGGCGCGCTTCTGGTTCGTGTAGGACAGAAGATCCGAGGTGATCTGGATCAGTTCATCATTGTCCTCCTCGGACATGAGCATGGTAGGCAGATACTGGAAGGTCGCATACTTGCGGTAATAATTCTCGTTCCGGTCGAACTTGGCCTGATGTCCGGCGCTGCGCGGGATCATGGTCTCGAACATGTCGCGGGTCAGGGCTACAGGACCGTCGGAGGCAAACGCTTCCTTGTAGCGGAATTCATCATAGCTCATGCCTTCGGGCGTGTCCACATAGGAGTAGGTGCCGTCGCCGTTGTCGATCAGGTTGATGCCGATGGGGCCCAGATCGCACTGCATGCTCCAGATGGGATCATAGAACAGATCCACCCACTGCATCAGCAGGGCGGGATCATGGCACTTGTTGGTGATGGCAAAGCCGTTGGCGGACATGTTGTTGGAGGAGGTCCAGCCCCAGGAAGTGGTGCCGTCCGGTCCCAGCAGGGGGGACAGGGGCTCGTATTCATCCTGATGCACGGTGCCGAGGTCGAAAGCGTTCCAGCACATGAACACGCCGATATTGGCCACTTCGCCCTGGTTCTGGGCGTTGTAGGTCTTCTTGTCCATGGTGAAGCCTTCCTTGTCAATCAGGCCCTTGGCGAAGAAGTGCTCATAGAGATATCTGCAGCCTTCCCTGTAATTCTCGGTGGCGGGTACATAGACCAGCTTGCCGTTGTCAATGACGATGTGCGAGCCGTCATCGGTCAGGGTGTCCGGGTAGCCGAAGGCGCCGAAGAAGCCGCCGATGTCGCGCTGGGAGCCGTTGAACTTGAAGGTCATGGGGATTTCATCATTGGGATCCCCGTTGCCGTTGGCGTCCTGCTCCTTGAAGGCGGTCAGCACGTTCTCCAGGTCCACCAGGGTCACGGGCTTTTCCAGGCCCAGCCGCTCCAGCCAGGTCATGTTGATCATGATGTTGGAGGCAATGGTGCCGTCCTCGCCTTCATTGACATAGGGCGTGGAATAGATGTTGCCGTCAGGCGCGGTGCACATCTTGCGGATGTCCGGCCGGCGCTCGAACAGCGCTTTCAGGTTGGGTGCGTACTGCTCGATCAGGTCGTTGAGGGGCAGCAGAACGCCCTGGGAGCCGTAGTTGACCAGATCGGCAGCGCTCAGGGAGAACTTGCCGAAGAAGCCCTCGGGCAGGTCCGTGTTCGCGCTGAGGATCAGATTCTTCTTCTCATCGTACTCCGCCTGCTGGATCTGATCCCAGTCGATGTGGATGTTGGTCAGCTCTTCCACGCGCTTGAACAGCTCCATGTCATTGGCGTCACTGTGCAGCGGGCGGATGCGGATGATCAGCTTGAAGGTATCGCCTTCAGCCTTGAGCGGGTAGTCCGTGGCGGATGCGCTGAGCACGGTGCACAGCATGGCCAGGGCCAGGAACAGACATGTCAGGGTCTTTTTCATGGTTCGTACCTCCTTTGAATCTATGATTACGGGACACGCCCGTAAGTACCGTCATTCAGCCCTTCACGGCGCCGATCATAACGCCCTGGATGAAGTAGCGCTGCAGGAAGGGGTAGAGGATCAGCAGCGGGAGCGAGGACGCGATGATGATGCCGTACTTGATCAGATCGCCCAGGCGCTGCTGGAGCGCCAGGGTGGACGCGTCCTCCACCATGTCGCCCAGGGAGTTTTCAAACAGGATATTGCGCAGCACCAGCTGCAGCGGATATTTTTCGGCGGACTTGAGATAGATCAGGGCGTTGAAGTAGCTGTTCCAGTGATTGACCGCGTAGAACAGGACCATGACGGCGATGATGGACTTGCTCAGCGGAAGCACAATGCGCAGGAAGAACTGCGTGTTCCCGGCGCCGTCCAGTGTGGCCGCTTCCAGGAGCTCATCCGGAATGGTCTGCTGGAAGAAGGTGCGCGCCACGATGAAGTTCCAGGAGCTGACAGCGGCGGGCAGGATCAGGGCCCACATGGTGTTGTACAGGTTCAGCTGGATGACCAGCAGGTAGGTGGGAATCAGGCCGCCGGAAAAGATCATGGTAAAGGTGATGCCCATCATCATGATGTTCCTGCCCACCAGGTCCTTTCTCGACAGGGCGTAGGCACCGGGGATCGTGACGGCCACGTTCACGGCTGTGCCCACGAGCGTATACAGGATCGTGTTCCGGTATCCCGTGAAGAAGGAGGCATAGTCCAGGATCCGCCTGTAGCCCTCCAGTGTGAAGCTGGCGGGCCAGAGCACCACCCTGCCGGCATAGACCGCCGTGGGATCGGAGACGGACGCGATCACGATGAAGTACAGGGGATAGGCCACCAGAAGCAGGCAGAGGGTCAGGATGACATAGTTGACGGCGTCAAAGACCTGGTCTGCCCGGGAGAGACGGATTTTTGCCGTTGCATGTTTCATCCTCGATCACCTCTCAGAACAGGCTTGAATCGGTCACTTTCCTGGACACGTAGTTCATGGTCAGGATCAGGACCAGGTTTGTGACGGACTCAAACAGGCCCACGGCCGTGGAAAAGCTGAACTGCGCCTGGAGCAGGCCGCGCTTGTAGACATAGGTGGCAATGATCTCGGAGGCGGACAGGTTCAGGGAGGTCTGCATGAGGTAGGCCTTCTCAAAGCCCACCGACATGACCTTGCCGGAATTGAGTATGAACATGACCACGATGGTGGGCAATATACCCGGCAGGTCCACGTGCAGCACGCGCTGGAACTTGCTGGCGCCGTCCACCACGGCGGCCTCGTGCAGTTCCGGATTGATAGACGCCAGGGCGGCGAGATAGAGGATGCTGCCCCAGCCCGCGTTCTGCCAGATCTCGGAGCCGATGTACAGCGGGCGGAACCATGAGGCCTCGCCCATGAAATGAATGGGCTGTCCGCCCATCCACTGGATAATGAAGTTCACAATCCCGCTGGAGGGCGAGAAGAACAGGCTGATAATGCCCACCAGGACCACGGTGGAAATGAAGTGCGGGGCATAGATCACGGTCTGCACAACCTTCTTGTAGCGCCTGGAGGGCAGCTGGTTGAGCAGAAGAGCCAGCAGGATGGGCACCGGGAAGGAGCACAGAAGCGTTCCGACGCTCACCGACAGCGTGTTGCCCAGAAGCTGCAGAAAGTCCGTGGCGGAAAAGAAGCGCTCAAAGTTTCTGAACCCCACCCAGGGACTTCCCAGAATGCCCTTTGTGGACTTGAAGTTCCGGAACGCGATCTGGATGCCGTACATGGGATAGTATCGGAAGATGAGGAAGTAGGCGACGGTGGGCAGCAGGAACAGGTACAGTTCCCAGTTCCGCCCCAGGGCGCGTGCCCACTGCCGGACAGAGCGCCGGGGGAGGACAGACCCGGACGGGTTTTTCAAGCGCATACACTCCTCTCTGTTCGGTTTTGACTGAAAAAATGTTCTCCTTGGCCGGAATATAACCAGAAAACACCGGATTTGCAATCTTCAATTCTTGAAAACATGTTCAGCATTTGAATGCATGTAATGCAGATGCCCCGTTTTTTCCAAAAACCGGGACCGGATTCAAATCTTGTATATGCAGGCGCGGGCAGGTATAATCTGCATAAAGAGGTGTCCTGCATGCGCAACCGAATATTTCTGAAATATATTCTTTCCTATGCACTTGTGCTGTTTTTGCCGATTCTGCTTCTGTATTTCTTTTTTGACGGCGCCATCATCCGGCGGTATTCGGAGGAGATGGCGGCCAATGACAGCAATATGCTCACCCAGCTCCGGGATACCCTGGATAACCGCTTCCAGCAGCTGTTCAACCTGTCCTACGCGATCCAGAACACATCGGCCCTGAATCCCAGGAACATCGGCGACGACATCGTGGCGCGCCGCAATGCCATTGCCCTGCTCGGTACCTACAATTCCATTACGGAGCTTCCCCAGACCATCCTCGTCTACCGCTCGGGGGATGATGTGTGCTATACGGCCACGACGGCCATCACCACGGAAAAGCTTTTCGGACAGCAGATGGTGTATGCCGGGCATGATCATGAAGATTTTCTGCGCACCGTGGACGCGTCTGACAGCATTATCGTGTGGCCGGTGGATTCCGTGGCCCAGTTCGGCGGTCAGAGCACGGAGTGTCTTACGGTATTCATATCCGTGGGTGCGGGCAATGTCCGCCCGAAGCAGCGCACCGTGTTCGTGATCCCCGCCGCACGCATTTTGGACCCCATCCGTGCGCTGTACGGGGAAGAGACCGCGGTCATGATCACGGACAAGGAGGGGAATCCGGTGATTTCCACCGGCACTCTCTCCGAGGACATGACCCGGACTGTGTCCGCGTCCGACGGGAATGTGGCCGCAGGTGATCTGCAGGAGTATGACATTTCCTCCACCGCATCCCGGATCATGGGCTGGAAGTATACGGTATTCCGCCCCAGAGCTGTCCTGGAAGGTCCGCTGCACGGATACCGCAGGCGGGTGATCCTGCTCATGTCCCTGATCTTTCTGCTCGGCGGGGCTGTGATCTGGCTGGTGAGCTGGAGTCACTACAAGCCCATCCGGGAACTGGCGGAAAAGGCGCGGGCCTATGCGCCGGGGCGGGAAGCCGGGAACGAAATGGAACAGGTGGAGGCCGTGCTGGAATCCCTGTCGGACGAGAGCCGGTTTTACCGTGTATCCCTGGAAAACAGCACGGAGGGCCTGAGACAGAACTGCCTGACCCGCCTGCTCTCGGATGCCGGGCATGCCCGGGAATGCCTGGAAGAAATGCGCGGGTATGGCGCGTTTACCGAGCCTGGCGCATATTGCCGCGTACTTGCTCTGGAAAAGAAGAGCCTGCCGGCAGATTACGCGTCTTCCGCGCTTCTGTCGGAAATCCTGTCCGGGTCCCTGGAGGTCACCGAGGCCCTGGTCTGTGAAAACCCGCCGGACAGCGACATGCTGGCCGTGATCCTGCAGTACGTCCGGCCAAGCCGCGGAAGTGAGGAGGAAGTCCTGGACTTCCAGAACCGTCTTGAGCAGCGCATCGGTCAGGGACTGGCCCTGGGCGTCAGCCAGAGCGTTCCCGCGGAGGAGCTGGCGGATGCCTGCCGTCAGGCGGTGAGCGCCTGCCGCATGAGCCTGATCCGGGGCAAGGGTCCGGCTGTGTTCTATTCCGATGATATCCGCTCCTCGGTTTCCCTGAAGGACTATCCCGCCCAGGAACTGGAAGCGCTGCAGTGGCATCTTCTGCAGGGCGATGCGGATCGGGCGGAGCAGTGCCTGGACGCGGTGGCGGAAAGGCTGCAGACAGACCCGGTGCCACTGGAAATGGCGCGCATGGTGCTCAATGACACGGTGAATGTGACCGTGCGCACCCTGCTTTCCATGCGCGGCCGGGTGAACCCGGACGTCTCCTTTTCATTGCTGGAGGAACTGCTCAGCGTGGACAGTGCAAGAGAACTCATGGGCCGGCTCAGGCGGCTGATCCGGGATGCCTTTGCCTCGGCAGCCGGGGACGGGGAAGTGGAGGACAGCCGCAGCGAGGCCATGAAGACCTATGTGCGGGAGCACTGCTTCAGCAGTGAGTTTTCACTGCAGATGGCGGCGGACCACTTCGGCCTCACCCCGTCCAACCTGTCGCATTATTTCAAGAACTGCACCGGCATGGGTCTGTCCGAATACGTGCAGGAGGTACGCAGGAACGAAGCCTGCCGGCTGCTGGCGGACACGGATGAATCCATTCAGGAGATCGGCCGCCGCGTGGGCATGCCGAATGTTTCTTCATTTATCCGCAGCTTCAAGCAGCAGACCGGACTTACGCCGGGACAGTATCGCGCAAAACACGTTCGATCTTCTGAGAGTGCGGGCAGATGATCTTTCGTGCACAGAAATAGACCGGGATGGATCATGAAATCCATTCCGGTCTATTTCTGTGTTTCGGAAAGTGTCGGTCCGCATTATACCGATTCCCTGAGAATCAGTTTACATGGAAGGGTTTCCTGAACAGGTGCAGTGTCAGGGTCTGCGATCTTCTGGAGAAGAAGCTGAGCAGAGCGTGTTCCGATCTGGCTGAGGGGGAGTTCAATGGTAGTCAGGGGGGGAATGACTGCATCTGTCAGATCCAGGTTGTCAAAGCCACACACTGCTATCTGCCGGGGAACAGACAATCCGGCCCGGCTCAATGCCTGAAGGACGCCAAGAGCCATGGAATCATTCATGGCGAAAATGGCGGTGGGACGACATTCGAGAGAAAGCAGATATTCGGCTTCCTGTCTGCCGGAATCGGCGCCCCAGTTGCCATAGCGGATATATTCCTCCGGAACCTGAAGTCCTGCCTGATGCATGGCGGAAAGAAATCCATGAAGCCGTTCCTGGGTGGGAGAGGAGCTGGGATGCCCCGCAATGATGGAAATGTGAGTATGGCCCCGGGAAATGAGCAGATTTGTCATTTCCCGGGCAGAAGATTCATTATTATAGGTAACGAAGCTGTCCTGATCTGATGAACGGGAATAGGCATAGACTACCGGACAGGGGATGGGATCAATGAGATGGTCCAGAAAGCGGTCATGCATGCCGACATAAATAATGCCTTCCACATTCGAGGAGAGGAGCAGGAAAACAGCCTTGGCAATGGATTCACGGTAATTCCTGATATCTTCATAATGATTGTAAAGATCATCCAGAAGATGAAGATCCAGCAGAAGTGTGGTGTAGGCGTGGCGAATCAACTCTTCCGAGATACCACTGACGATGCCGGGGACAGGAAGGCCGCGGATATCTTCAACAAGGATTCCGATTACACGGCTGGTTCCTGAGCGAAGGGATTTGGCAGCGTGATTGGGCGTGTAATGTGCCTGGTCGATGGCTGCCAAAACCCTGTGGGTTGTGCCGGGGCTGAGCTTTTTGGTTCCATTGACGACGTGGGATACGGTGGCGGTGGATACACCGGCCAGACGTGCGATATCTTTAATGGTTGCCATGTCCGCCTCCTGATAAGAGAGGGATAAGCCGTTGCTTTCCACGCTGAAATATAGCAGACCATAAAGGGCAAGTCAACAGAAAATGCATCTTTCGGCATAAAACAGACAAGAAAAGCACAAATTTTAGTTGACAAATAGAAATGCTTACATTATAATTCCATTGAGCAGTGGTTAATCGTATAACCTCGTAAAAAAGTATAAATGCCAGGCAGTGCATCAAGCGGGACAGGAGATGAATGCATGCAGCTGACAGCAGAACAGAAGCGACTGCAGCGGAAGAACCGCTGGATCAGGAACCGTGAACTGTGGATTTGGACGGTTATTTTTCTTTTATGGTGGGCGGTGTTTTTCCTTGCTCCCATCTACGGCATCATCTATTCCTTTTTCGACTATACCCCTGGTCGTACGCTGACCATGGACAAGTTTGTGGGACTGAAGCATTTTGCTTCCTTCTTCACATCCAAGGATGCCATAAAGATCATCCGGAATACCCTGGTGATCAGCGGACTGAATCTGACGATTGGGCATCTTGCCCCGATTGTTCTTGCACTGCAGCTGGATGAGCTGCGGCAGGGCATATTCAAGAAAACGGTCCAGACCATTTCCTATCTGCCCTATTTCGTTTCATGGGTAGTGGTGGCCAGTCTGGTCATCACGCTCCTCAACTCAGAGGGTGTCGTGAATGAGGTACTCATGAAGCTTGGCATTACAAGCTCGCCGATTCCATTCCTCACGGAAGGCAAATACTTCTGGGCACTCATCACTTGTGTGAATATCTGGAAGAATATCGGATGGAACACGATCCTTTATATGTCCGCCATTGCCGGCATTGATCAGAGCCTGTATGAGGCGGGGGCGGTGGACGGCATTACCAGGTGGGGGATGGTCCGCTACATCACGATTCCCTGCATTCTTCCGACAATCGTCATGCTGTTTATTCTGTCCATCGGCAATCTGCTGAACCTCGGCTATGAACAGAATCTGCTGCTGGGCCAGGCAACCACAAGATCCTACTGGGAAATTATCGACACATATGTGTACCGCTACGGCATTCAAAAAGGCCGCTACTCCTTCTCCATTGCCATCGGTCTGATGAAGTCGGTCATTGGTCTGATTCTGGTATTTATCTCCAATAGCATAGCCAGACGCTATACTGAGTATTCCATCATGTGAGGAGGGATGGTACGTGAAGCAGGCCAATTACATTAAACGGACCAAAAGCGGCACCGTATTTGATGCGTGCAATGTCACCATCCTGGTGCTCCTGTCTTTTCTCTTCATTTACCCGTTCTGGAATCAGCTTGTCATTTCCTTCAATGACGGCATTGATGCCCAGCGGGGCGGGCTGTATTTCTGGCCGCGCATGTTCACATTAGGCAACTATGAATATATTTTCAATACGCGGGGTATGCTGGAAGCTGTGGGCTGGTCTGTACTGCGCGTAGTGGTGGGCACAACCACCAAACTGCTCTTTACAGGCATGCTTGCCTATGTGACCACCATACGTCAGTTTCCATTCCGGAAGCATCTGAGAAAAATGTTTCTGATCACCATGTATGTCTCTGGCGGCATGATTCCCACGTACTTGTGGATGATCAAACTGCATCTGCTGGAAACGTTCACGGTCTACTGGCTTCCGGGCATCCTCAGTGCCTATGAGATGATGATCATTGCTTCCTATATTGAGGGGCTTCCGGACTCCATGTTCGAATCCGCCCGCATTGACGGAGCGCGGGAGACCACCATTTACCTGAAAATTGTACTTCCCCTGTGCGTACCCGTGTTTGCGGCTCTGGGCGTTATGGTGGCTGTCGGACACTGGAATTCTTGGTTTGATGTTATGATTTACAATCCTTCGGGCAATTATGACACGCTCCAGATCGTGCTCCGGAATATTCTGATTGAATCTGACAAGATCAAGAAGCTTATGCAGGATGCCACCGTGGGATCTGCCCAGGCCAAGAGTGCCGCTTCCCGAATTTCCACAACATCCATGCGTGCTGCCACCATGATGATTGTAACCATTCCGATTGTGCTGGTGTATCCGTTCTTCCAGCGTTATTTCGTCAAGGGGATTTCCATCGGTGCGGTCAAGGGATGACCGCTGAATCCAGTATGCCAGGGTCTGCTGCATGACCCTGCAGATAAATAAGAAGGAGGTTTTCCTATGACATCCAAACGTTTTCTCGGTTTGATTCTGTCGCTTGTGATGCTTCTGTCCTGCCTCGGCGTGACTGCGGTGGCGGATGAGGTACGGGATATCGAGCTGACAGGAGAGACCAACAAGTACGGCTGGGAAATTCCTGTGGAGACACTGAAGTTTTCCTATTATTCCTGCGATGATGACGCTACCAACCAGAAGGAAGAGGATGAGCGTCTTGCGGAAGTGGATAAGGTGCTCAAGGATGAGTTCAATATTGAGATTGAAAAGCTCGTCTATGCCCAGGATTCCACGGAACGTCTGAACCTGATGCTCGCTGCCAATGATTATCCCGAAGTCATTGTCGGCATGAGTGATGCCATGGCAAATACCTTCATCGAGCAGGGACGTGCCATTGAACTGACTCCGTATCTGGAAAAGTATGGACAGAATGTGCTGGCTTCCTATGGTCCCTACATCAACATGCTCAAGGAAGATGACGGAAGCCTGTACAAGCTTTCATCCTGCATCGGAAACACCACGGATGTCATGGGCCGTGACTTTGAAATCCGCTGGGACCTGTTTGAAAAGACCGGAATGGAGGTTCCCTCCAGCTTTGCTACATTCCATGATGTGGTGAAGGCCATGGTGGAACAGAATCCCACCACGGAAAATGGTGAGAAAGTATACGGCTTCACGGCTTTCACGCTCAAGGGCGAGGAATTCTTCGCCACGCCTCTTCTGTACATGGGATTCTATAATGCACCCACGGGCATTTACAAGATGAATGATGACGGCAGCATTTCCTACTGGATTGATACAGAGGAAGGCCGCACGGTTGCCAAGTATATCAACCAGTTCTGGCGTGAAGGTCTGATTGATCCCGATTTCCAGACAAAGGATTACGATACATCCAAATCCTTCATGTCTTCCGGCCGCGTGGTGGCCAATATCGGCACCTGGTGGCACAATTTCGTCGGCGGACATCAGATCTGGGAAACCACTGATCCCAACTATACCATCAACAAGCATATGCGCTCCATCACCTGGGAGGAGACCGATGCCACTCCTCAGCTGATCTCCAATAACTATATCCGTTCCGCCCGCGTGATCATCACGGATAAGTGCACGGATCCCGCAGCCATCGTCCGCTATATGGACTGGCAGACCTCTCCTCTGGGCGTTGCTTTCAACTCCATGGGCCCGGAAGGCAGCGACAAGGCCTGGTATATCGGTGAAGACGGCCTCATCTATGTCAACGACAAATACTGGTATGGCGATCCCGGCAACAATTCCTTCCTCTGGGATGATTTTGAGACAGAAGAATGCGGCGGTTGGAACTATCCCATTGCTAACCCGGGCTATACAGCCATCAATGCCGTGGACGATCCTGCGAAGGGTTGGGGCGATCCTGTTTCCAAGATCAATATGTGGGATCTGATTCCGGATTATTCCAAGCTGGATCCGGAACGTCTGTCCATCGGCATGCAGATGTATCTCCTGGATGCCCAGACGGCTAAGACCTATATCTCTGACATGACGGCCTGGACCGTGTCCTTCTCTTCTGAGAGTGAGGAAGCGATTATCCAGCAGGATGTCAAGGAACAGCTTCTCGAAGACTGGTGCAACTGCATTATGGCTTCCTCTGAGGAAGAATGCGACGCTCTGTATGACGTCATGGTCGAGAATGCTCATGACCTTGGACTGGACAAGCTGGTTGCTGCACAGCAGGAAGTTGTGTCTGTGAACATGGCCAAGCTTGATGGCAGCTATTTCAACAAGTAAGTCAGAGGGATCATTTCGAACAAGCGATTCCCTGAAGATGGGGGAAGTCCGTTTTCGGGCTTCCCCCTTTATATGCCGGAACAGAAAGGAGGCAGCGCATGGCAGGACAGTTTGAACTGGTTACATCCCGCATGCATGCCCGGATCTCCGATGGCCTGCTCACTTCCATTATGCCGGGGGCGAATGTATCTTCAGCCCGCGAAAGCGGTTTTTTCCGGGCTGACCAGGGAACTGGAAAGATACGCGTGGTTTACGAGATGGATGGGCAGCGGAAAAAGGCGGAAACCGGGGCGGTGGATGAAGAGACATATGAAGAGACGAACTGCGGATGTGCACTTATGACACGGTTTTCCCGGAATGAGGATCTGTATCAGGAGAATCTGTGGAGCGCGGATGACGGACTTACCTGGACGCTGCGCATCTGCAATGTGTCCGGCCGCCCGGTCCATATACTGGATCTGGGGCTGCTGTTTTCCTTTGACTCGGATTTCGCATGGGGTGGAAAGGCGGCGGACAAGGTCATTGCGAAGCTGTTCGTCGGAGGACATGGGACACGGATTACCGCCGGTTACTGTGACGGGCACGGTCCGCTTCTGCTGATCACGCCCAGGGGCAGTACCCGGATGCTGTATATGACGCCAGAGGGAAAGCGCGGTGCTTTTGCGCTCTATCCGGAAGCGAGCACCGTGCGGGAGGAGGCAGAACGCCAGGGTGCCCGCCTGCATCTGCCGTCCCATACCTGCATGCTTGCGCCGGGCGAAAAAGCGGAGTATGTGCTTCGCTTTGCCTGGGCGGAAGACCAGGAGCGGGCCAGGGAAATGCTTGCCGGGGAAAGCGCGGACATCCAGGTGCTTCCGGGCATGACGGTGCCCCGCGGGGAGAAGGTGCGGCTGAGCGTGGACACTGCATGGGAAAACCCTCAGCTGCAGCTGCCGGAAGGCGCCTCCCTGCTTCGGACTTGGGAGGCGGGAAAACGGAGTAACTATGAAATCTGTTTCCGGGATCTCGGAGAGCAGACAGTCTGGCTCGTAAGCGGGGATGGAAGGAGCATGAACCTGGATTTCTTTTCCACAGAACCGCTTTTGGTTATGCTGAGGAAACGCGGGGCGTTCATTGCAGCACATCAGCACAGGGATCCGGATAAATGGTATGACGGTCTTCTGGCGGAATGGAGCAATGACACGCACAAAATGCTCGGGCCGGATGACTATGACAGAATTCATGGATGGCGTATTTATGAAGTGACCTGTGACGATCCGGGGCTGAGCAAGCCGGCGTTTCTGGCTGCGAAAAATGCAGAGATTCCGGAAGAAGCGGAAATCCGAGCGCTTGACCGGTATGTGGAGCGTTTCGTCTGGGGCGGGCTTCAGTGTACAGAGGAGGAAGGATATCCGTACGCGATCTACGGGATCCCGGACTGGAAGCAGCTGCGTGACAGTCCGGATCCGGATGTCAAAGGCCGGGAGCATATATGGCGTATCTATGATTATCCTCATCTGGCACTTATGTATTTCAGTCTGTACAGAATTGTTCTGCATGATCCCGCAGCACCACTCACTCAGGATAGACTGACCTATCTGTGCAGGGCAGCGCGCACGCTCATCGCCATGTACACTGTGCCTCTGGAACTGGATGGCTGGAGTGCCTTTGGCACGGGACTTTACAATGAACTGGTGACAGAGGAGATCCTGGATGCGCTGGAGCATGAACAGTTAAGGGACCTGAAACGGCGTCTGGAACGGCTGTGGAACCGGAAGGCCTACACGTTTGTCCATCGACAGGCAGACGTGTTCGGTTCGGAATATCCTTTTGACACCACTGGCTTTGAGTCCACCCAGGCACTGGCGGATCGGGCACAGAAGATTTCCGTGGCCGACAGCGGGGCAAGAATGGAGGACCGGGAGATCTCGCCGGTTCAGGCGGAACAGTTTCTGCACCGGCAGATGCAGTGCAATATCGCATGCCGGGGCGTTCTGGAGCCGGGGTATGGGCTTTATGGATCGGATATCCGTGGGGATAATTTGCATTATACGCTCAGCTACATGTCTCAGATGGGCGGCTGGGCCGTAATGCAGTATGCGCTGTACCATGCGGAGAACCCGTTCCCGTATCTGAGGCTGGGATACGGATCCCTGATGAGTTCCTGGGCTCTGCTGAACAGTGGGGACGCCAGGAGTGCGTATGGCTTCTGGTACCCGGGAAAGGAAAGTGACGGAGCGGCAGGCGGTGGCTTCGAACCGTCTTTCCTCGGCGAAACCTGGCTTCAGCAGAAGCATCATGGGGGAAGCTGGTATTATTCCTGTGAGATTGATCTGGGTTACTGCGGTTATCTGCGGGGTGCCTGTTCGTATGCCGCCCTGGATCCGTTATTTGGACCGGTGCTGGTGGGAGCGCACTTGGAAAGAGCGGGAAACCGGATCAGTATCCGTCCCGCAGACGGTGTTCGAAGGCGCATGCATTTCATTACCATGCAGGCAAAAATGCATGTGCTGGCGGAGAACGCACAGATCGAAAAGCTGACTGTGAACAGAGACAGCGGAATGTTGGAGATGGAACTGAAGCCGTATCCTGCCCGGAAGCAGACAGAGGTCCAGGTTACGTTGGAAAGCCGGTGTGGACGGAGCTGGAGCAGACAGGCGTGTCAGGACACAGAATGCAGCAGGGATGGCGAACACTTGGTCCTGTGCTGGCCGATGCCTGACTGGATCGGTGATCTTGCGGATAAGCTGACAGAGGAGGGGACAGAAGATGTTTGACAATCATTCGCTACCGATAAACAGTGTGCGGGTATCTGACCCGTTTTGGGACAGCCGGATTCTCAATGCAGTGGAGCGTGTCATTCCGTACCAGTGGCGGGTGCTCAATGATGCGGAGCCGGGGGCGGAGAAAAGTCATGCTGTGATGAATTTCCGAATTGCGGCGGGACTTGAGGAAGGTGAGTTCGGAGGGCGCCAGTTTCAGGACAGTGATCTGGCAAAATGGATGGAAGCGGCATCTTTCAGCCTGATGTACCGGGACAGTCCGGAAATCCGCGCCCATCTGGACGAGGCAATCGGACTGCTGGAAAAGGCACAGCAGCCGGATGGCTATCTGGATACGCACTATATTCTCAAAAAGCCGGACCGCAAATGGAAAGAGCTTGCTCATGGCCATGAACTGTACTGCGCCGGGCACATGCTGGAAGCTGCGGTGGCATATACGCAGGTGACTGGGGATGACCGGTTCATGAAGGTCATGGATCGCTTGGTGGATCTGATAGATGCCACGTTTGGAAAGGGCCCGGGAAAGACGGAAGGATATCCGGGTCACGAAGAGATTGAACTGGCCCTTATGAAGGCATATGCGCTGAAACAGGACGAAAAGTATCTGCGCCTGGCGGATTATTTCATCCGGGCCAGGGCGGCTGTACCTGGTTTCAAGGAGAATGATCCCGTATACCGGGAGTATGCGGAAAAAGACCGGAGCCTGGATGCGAGTTATTATCAGGCGCATAAGCCGCTGACGGAGCAGGAGAGTGCGGAAGGACATGCGGTGCGCGCCATGTATCTGTTTACCGGTGCCGCGGATGTGGCGCTGGCCACCGGAGCACAGGATCTGAAAGCAGCCCTGGAGAGACTGTGGAACAATGTGACCCGCAGGCGGATGTATATCACAGGTGGTGTAGGTTCTCAGGGCGCCGGAGAACGCTTCACCATTGACTACGACCTTCCCAATGATACCTGCTACACTGAGACCTGCGCTTCTGTGGGACTCGCCATGTGGGCACTGCGCATGCTCCGGCTGGATCCGAAAGCTGAGTATGCGGACATCATGGAGCGGGCACTGTATAACAATGTGCTAAGTGGAATAGCGGTGGACGGTGAGCATTATTTCTATGTCAATCCGCTTCAGATTCGGCCCGAAACTGCAAGGTTCCGTGCAGACCTGGCAGATGTGGAGCCCAGCCGCGTCAAGTGGTTCGGATGTGCCTGCTGCCCGCCCAATGTGATCCGCACACTGACCGGACTCGGCGGATATGTGGCCACGCGCATGGACGAAAGAATCTATCTGCATCTGTATGTCGGCAGCCAGATTGATCTGGGCGGCGGAAGCATTCTGGAGATCAAGACGGAAATGCCGTGGGAAGGCGAAGCAGAGATCCATGCTGCATCGGAACGGGCTGTGGACCTGGCATTGCGTATTCCCGGATACGCCGGCAGCTTTGACATACAACTGGATGGACAGTCATGTTTTTGGCAGGAACGCCAGGGTTATGCCTTCCTCACTTTGCCGCCCGGCGGAACGCTCAGAATCAGTTTTGCCATGAAGCCTCAGGTGATCGCCGCCAATCCGCATGTGCAGGAAGATTGCGGAAAGGTATGTGTACTTCGCGGGCCCTTTGTCTATTGCGCGGAAGAGGCGGATAACGGAAAAGATCTGCAGGATATCCGGCTGAATGTGAATGCACCTCTGTCTGTGGAGAAGTCTGACCTGTTTGGCGGCATCCGGGTAATCCAGGCGGAAGGATGGAGAACAGATCCGGAAGCATTTGCAGACGGTGTCCTGTACCGCGATATATCGGGCGTGAAGGAAAAGGAAACGCAGGTGACACTGATTCCGTATCACCTGTGGAACAATCGTGGCGAGGGCGAAATGTCTGTCTGGCTGCGTGCATAAGGAGCGTGTATGGCAAGGTTTGAAAGCTCAGGGGATGCACTCCTGATCCGCGTTGGACCGGAAATCCTTCGTCTGGAAGCCTGGGGAGATGACAGTCTGCGCGTGCGTGCCCGCATGATGGGGCCGATTCTGGACTGGGACTGGGCATTGCTTCCGAAACCGGAGGTGGCGCAGGCTGTGTCTGTCTGCATCCGGGAGGATCAGATGCAGGCTTCGATAACCAATGGCTGGATCACGGCAGAAGTGTTCTATGACTCATGGTTCCGGAACGTTCAGATTGTGTACCGCAATGGAGAGGGCCGTGAACTTCTGCGGGAAGCAGGATATCAGGGAGGCTGGAAGCTGCGATGCCGCCACTGGAAGACACTGTCAGGCGGATGCTCTGCACTGAAGGTGACGTTTGAAAGTGATCCGGAAGAAAAGCTTTTCGGCATGGGAGAGTATCAGACAGAAGAACTGAACCGGAAAAACTGCATGCTCTCTCTTTCACAGCATAATACCCAGGCTTCCGTTCCCTTCGTCATCTCCTCGGCAGGATATGGTTTCTTCTGGCATAATCCGGCTGTGGGCCGAGCAGTGTTTGCCAGAAACTTTATGGAGTGGAGCGCTGAGGTTACGCAGCAGATGGATTACTGGATCACAGCCGGGAATACACCCCGCGTGCTTGAGCATGCCTTTGCCCGGGTGGTGGGTACGGCACCTATGATGCCGGAGTTCGGACTCGGCTTCTGGCAGAGTCGGCTTCGCTACTGGAACCAGGAACAGCTTCTGGAGACGGCACGGGAATACCGGCGGCGCGGACTTCCGCTGGATGTGATCGCCTGCGATTTCTTTCACTGGAGGCATATGGGGGATTTCCGGTTCGAGGAAGAGTTCTTTCCGGACCCCGCGGCCATGGTCCGTGAACTGAAAGACATGGGAACAGAGCTGATGGTCAGTGTATGGCCGCAGATATCCCTGCGCAGTGAGAACTATGTGGAAATGCGCGACGAAGGCCTGCTGGTCCGCACAGTGCGGGGGAATCCTGTGACCATGCAGTTTCCGGAAGACAGCGTGTTTCTGGACGCGACCAATCCGCGCACCCGTGCCTATGTATGGGAGAAGTGCCGGAAACATTATTATGATCTGGGTGTCCGGGTGTTCTGGCTGGATGAGGCGGAGCCTGAGTATGGCGTGTATGATTTTGACCTGTATCAGTATGCGGAAGGAACGGCTGAAGAAGTGAGCAATATCTATCCGCAGCGCTTTGCCAGGGCGTTCTATGAAGGCCAGCAGGCACAGGGACAGAAAGAAATAGTGAATCTGATCCGCTGCGCCTGGGCAGGGTCCCAGCGCTATGGAGCACTGGTATGGAGCGGTGATATTTCAAGTACATGGGAATCCATGCGGCGGCAGCTGTGTGCGGGTCTGAGTATTTCCCTGGCAGGCATTCCCTGGTGGAACAGTGATATTGGCGGGTTTGAGGACGGAAGGCCGGAGGATCCGGCGTTCCGGGAACTGCTTGTACGTTGGTTTGAGTGGGGTACATTTTGTCCTGTCATGCGTCTGCACGGAGACCGGCTGCCGGATACGCCCCTGAAGCGGCAGGACGGAAGCTCTGCATTGTTTACCGGTTCTCCGAATGAAGTATGGAGTTTTGGTGAGGATGCCTATGCAATCATGGTGAAATACCTGCAGCTGCGGGAAAGCATGCGCGATTATGTCCGTCTGCTGATGCTGCAGGCCCATGAGACCGGGGATCCGGTAATGCGCACCATGTTCTATGAGTTTCCGGAGGACGATGCGTGCTGGGTGCTGACGGATCAGTATATGTTCGGCCCGGACATGCTGGTGGCTCCGGTGCTTGCACCCGGGATAACCCGGAGGTCTGTATACCTGCCTGCAGGAGCGGAGTGGACCTGTATGCTGGATGGCAGGATGTATCAGGGTGGACAGCATGTGACCGCAGCATGTCCGATTGGGACCATTCCCGTGTTTTTCCGTGCCGGTACGCATGCAGAACTGGTTGGACGCAATGGCTGAACAGAGACGATATGACCGTGTGACAGCCATCATTTGATGATGAGGTGAAAGGAAATGGACAGACAGTTTCATACTGACAATCGGAAAAGACTTTATGCGATGATGAAGCCGAATTCCCTGATTCTCATGTTTTCAGGTGAGGAAGTCATCCGTACCAATGATGAATACTATCCTTTCTTTGCACACAGAAGCTTTGTCTACCTGACCGGACTGACCTGCAAGGAGGCGGTGCTGGCCGCAATGGTGGGCAATGACGGGGAAGTGGCGGAAACTCTGTATATTCTTCCTCCGGATCCTATGGCAGAGCGATGGACGGGACGCAGGGTGACGCCGGATGAAGCATTCGAGCAGTCAGGTATTGCCGACGTCCGTCCTGTCGGGCAGTTTGAACGGGATATGCATGCGCTGCTAGCATCGGGGTCCTATTCTGTGAGCATGCCGCGCCCGGAACACCTGTATCTGGATGTATACAGGGCACATCCTGAAGACCGGCTTTTCCCGGCTCATGCCTTTCTGAGCAAGGCTCAGCGTGAGTATCCCTATCTGAAAGTGGAGAATGCGGACGCCCTGATACGCCGCCTGCGCCTGATCAAGGCACCCTGCGAGATAGAAGCGATGCGGAAGGCGGAGGAGATTACCTGTGCAGGGATTCAGGCCATGATGCGGGCATCACGGCCCGGCATGTATGAATACCAGTACAAGGCAGAGTTTGATCATGCCCTGGGTCAGTATGGACCGCAGGGGCCGGGATTTCCGTCCATCATTTCCGCAGGCCGGAATAATTTCTGCATCCATTATTACAGTTATACCGGTCAGGCCATGGATGGGGATATGATTCTTAATGATGTCGGCGCCCAGTGGGATCACCATATGACAGATGTCTCAAGAGGCTGGCCGTGCAACGGGCGTTTCAGCGAACGCCAGAGGCTTCTGTATGAGTGTGCACTGGCTACCAGCAATCATATGTTTGAAACAGTGCACCCGGGGATGGAAATGGCGGGGATAGACAGGGAAATCCGTGCTTACAATGCAGAGCGCCTTGTTGAAGCGGGCGCTCTGGACCGGGTGGAACATATTGGAAAGCTTATGTGGCATGGAGGCGCTCACCATGTAGGCTATGATGTTCATGATGTGGTGGAAACGCCGCTTACGATCGCACCGGGCATGGTATTCTGCATTGATGTGGGAATCTATCATGAGGAATGGGGGATCGGATTCAGGCTGGAGGATAATCTTCTGGTGACAGAAGAAGGGTGTGAATGCCTGTCGGCAGGAATTCCGCGGACGATTGAAGATATTGAGGACGTGATGCGTAAATCATAATCAGGGATATGACAGAACCGGTTCCGGTGAAGGAAGGAATGAGGAAGCATGCAGGAGCGCGGAATGGATGTTCGCATGATTGTTACAGACCTTGATGGAACACTGTTTGCACCGCATTCTGTGCTGACGGAGCGCACTAGGAAAGCGATTCAGACCTGTGAAGCCAGAGGCATCCCTGTGGTGCTTGCCAGCGGCAGGAATTTCCTGAATCTTCGGGCCATAGCAGGAATAGCAGGTCTCAGAAGTAGCCCAATCATAGCAACAAACGGGGCAAGAATTGAGGCGGGCCGGTTTGGCCCGACACTTATGGAACAGACAATTCCGGTGGATGTTTCGAGAGCGGCGCTTGAGATACTGCTGAAGTCCGGCATGAATATCCAATGCCATACACGGGATACAGTGTATGAAATCAATGGACATCTTTCACCATGGCTGAAAACACCGGATGAATACAGTCCCATGCCGGAGGCTGTGACGGATGAGGATGGTTTCACAGAGCATTATTCAGAGAGTGTGGAGGCAATGTATCTGCATGGCATGCCAAGGACGCTCAAATATGCGGCTGAATCCAGGAACCTGGATGCGCTTGAGAAGCTGAGAAAGGAGCTGCTTCAGCTGCCTTTGTCGGTTACCAGTTCTTCAAGGGTGAATCTTGAAATCATGGGACAGGGTATGGGAAAAGGGGCGGCCGTTCGTTTTCTTGCGGAGCATTATCATCTGCAGACATCTCAGATCATGGCTTTTGGCGATCAGACCAATGATCTGGAGATGCTTGAATGCGCCGGAATTCCGGTGGCGATGGAAAACGGTGCTGACGCCCTGAAGGAAAATGCCGCCATCGTGGCCCCGCCTAACACAGAGGATGGTGTGGCGCAGGTATTGGAAGCATATGTATGCGGTCCATCCGGTTCATAAGCGACGGTCAAGTGGCAAAAACAGGATCGCCCAGTAGAATGACCAGAATGCTTATTCGATCGTGCGAGCCGGAAAAACCCGCAGGAAGCGTAGAGTGATTCCTGCGGGTTTTTTCCGGTTGTGGTTATGGGCAGGCGGTAGGCCTGGGACTTTGCTAAACAGAATTCTGCGAAGACGATAGTGCGGTGTTTCCATGAATGCCTGATAACACGGGAAAACCCCGGCGCATGCTGGACATGCGGCCGGGGTTTACGGAAAAGATTGTGAGGAGATTAAGCCGGACGGTTTCACAGTCCGTATACAGATACGGATGGTCGGCTTTTCGAGGCGGTATGTTTACTTCTTTCCACTGCCTGTGCTTTTCAGGAAAGCACAGATCATCAGGATGTAGCAGATGGTCTTGGGCAGCATCAGCATGCCCAGCATGGGAACGAGGCCGGCAAACACGGCCACCGGAATGTAGAACAGGAAGGACAAGAGAATGTAGATCCACATGAACCGGAAGGTCCGGTCATTTGCTCGCTTTGTATAGTAAAGCCAGCAGATGATGGCGCCGAGGATCACGAAGGGTACATTGCGGATGATGCCCCAGGTCATGTCACTCGAGTTCTGCAGCCAGCCGTTCTGCGGGAAGATGCAGAGAACGATGCGAATAAGCGCAAGCGCATAGACGCAGTACGTGAGCTTTCTGCTCTCCTGTACCTTATAGTGTTTCACAAAGACATGATAGAGGAGAACATAGAAAATGGTCATGGTAATGGACGTGACCAGCTTGCCGATACCCAGGGCCGCGGTGAAGTCCGCGTCCACAAAGTAGTTCAGTACCCGGGGCACCAGATGGAAGGCGTCGCCGCAGCCCAGAAGCAGCGTGGCAAGGCCCATCTGCTTTTCCGTCCCGTTGTGCGCGCGGCGAAGAATCAGGCAGCCGCTGATGACGGCAAAAAGAAGATAGAGCACGTCGAATGTGGATTCACCGTATTTCATGGGAAAAAACTCCGATACAGATGGGTTGGGTCTTCAGATAATGGACGCGTACTTATCCGCAGCCCTGCGGAAGGCGGGCATGGCTGCTTCCAGATCACTGCGCAGCGTGCCGAGAGAGTGCTGCATGAGCTTTCCGCCGCGCACCCGGATGACGCCGCCGGTCATGACCATGTCCACGTCAGCGGCGCAGGCACCGTAGACCAGCGCGGAGTAGGGGTTGTACAGCGGGAACAGGGAGGGCCGGTCCAGGGAAACCAGTACAAGGTCCGCCAGGAACCCGGGACGCAGCGCCCCGGCGTCTTCAAGGCCCAGGGCCTCGGCTCCTCCGCGGGTGGCGGCGCGCACAATGTCGCGGGCTGGGAAAAGACTGCGGTCATGATATACGGTTTTCTGGCTTATGGCAAACAGGCGCATCTGGTCGAACAGGCTCAGGGTATTGCCGCTGGATGGCCCGTCCGTGCCGAGACCATAGCGGATCTGTGCACGCGCGATGTCCCGGATGGGTGTCACGCCCTTTCCGGCCTTGGTATTGCTTCCGGGACAATAGGCGATGCGCGCGCTTCTACGGGCCATGAGCGCAATGTCTTCCTCTGAAAGATGAATGCAGTGCACGGCCAGCAGATGGTCTCCGCACAGCCCGATACTGTCCAGGAAGGAGATGGGCGTCTGGCCGCGCTCGGCAAAATAGCGCATTTCTGCGTCCATTTCACAGGCGTGCAGGGTCAGAAGCGCGTCATACTTCTCGGCCAGGGCCTGGCACTTTTTAAGAATCTCCGGTGTCACCGTGGTAGTGCCGTGCGGCGCGATCAGGGGATGCACCCATGCATTTCCGGCCCAGGTCTCCAGCAGCTCCTCGGTGCGCCTGAGCGCCTGCTCCGGTGTGTCGCTGCCCGGCGCCTTCTGACAGATGACGGTCTCGCCGGGGAAGGAGCGCAGGCCCATGTCCATGAAGGCGCGGATTACCTGATCCTCATAATAGTACATGTCCGCACACGTGGTGATGCCAGAGAGCAGCATCTCCGCCGCGGCAAAGCGCGCGCCGAGGAAGGTCAGCTCCTCCGTCCAGGCTTCCTGCTCCAGCGGGAACAGGAACCGGGTCAGCCGGTCCGGGCAGTCATCGCCCATGGTCCGGAAAGGCACCATGCTCGCGTGACAGTGGGTGTTCACAAACCCGGGGATCAGAAGCCCGCCGCGGCAGTCGATCACTTCATCCGCGTGCCCGGGCATATTGCCGGACCCCAGCGCCGCGATGCGTCCCTCATCCACCAGGAGCCAGCCGCAGCTCTCATCCGGAATGTCCGGGTCCATGGTGAGGATATGCGCGTTTTTCAGCAGTATGCTCATGCCGTTTCTCCCTTCATGAGGTCCAGCACGGAGGCGCAGAAGACGCTGACGCTGCGCCCGATGACCTTTTCATCCATGTCAAAGGATACGGTGTGCTGCGCGCTGGGCATGGGCGTCATGACGCGCATGTAGGTAGCCAGGCCGCCGTGCATCTGCACCCGGTTCATGAGAATGGAGATATCCTCGCTGCCCCAGTTTTTGGAGTTCTGCTCCGAGGACAGGCGCAGTTCCGGCAGATCCCGGGCCACCACTTCGCCGATGCGCCGGATCAGCGGGAGATCGCTGTGCTGGCCCTCCGCCTGACCGGCCAGGGTGATGGAGCAGGTGCAGCCCTGCATGGCCGCGGCGCCCTGACAGATATTGCGCGCCTGCTGCTCCATGTATTCATTGATCTGCGTGGTCTCGCCGCGCACTTCCACCTGCATGCGCGCAAGGTCCGGCACCACATTGCGGCCGCTGCCGGCGTGCAGCGTGCCCACATTGACCCGGCTCTGGCCGGCGGAATGCCGGGGAATGGCGTGCAGGGCCAGGGCAGCCGCGGCCGCGGCCAGCAGGGCGTTGCGCCCCTGTTCCGGGTATCCGCCCGCGTGCGCGGCCTCGCCGCGGAATTCCACGTCCAGCTTGGATGTGGCCAGGGATCCCCAGGTGCCGGCGGTCACATCCCCGTCGTCCAGGGAATCCGTGGGTGCTACATGATTGCCGATAAAGAAGTCCACGTCATCCATGTGTCCGGCCTCCGCCATGGCCCTTGCGCCTCTGGCGCCCTCCTCGGCGGGCTGAAACACCAGCTTCAGCGTGCCGTGCAGATGACTGCGCAGCCGGGAGAGCACTTCCGCGACCCCGAGCCCGGTAGTCACATGCGCGTCATGCCCGCAGGCGTGCATCATGCCGGGCCACATGCTGGCAAACCCTTCCCGGGCGGGGCGGTGCTCCATGTCTGAACGCTCCGTCATGGGCAGCGCGTCGATATCAAAGCGCAGCGCAACCACGGGCCCGGGACCGCAGTCCAGGATCCCGATCACGCCGGTGAGCCCGCGGCGCATGTCATCCGTCAGGTAATCAAGCGGCGCGTCCCCGGCAGATTCCACATCCTTCAGATGCTTTTCCAGGGTCTGCGCGTCCGGAACCCCCATGCGCGCTGTTTCGCATACGGCATCCCGGCCGGTGAGCACGGTATAGCCCAGCGAATTGAGACGCTCGTGAATGATCGCGCTTGTGCGCATCTCCAGCCAGCCGGTTTCCGGATGGCGGTGAATATCCCGGCGGAGACGGATCCACTCCGGCTCTTTCTGTTCAATGATCTGCTTCATGCACGCTATGGCTTCCTGCATGTTCTGTCACGCTCCTTGAGTTCTTGACGGAAAGCGCTGCTTTTCGTATGCTTGACATGGAATAACCGCAGAGGGGATGAATGACTTGCATCATTCTGTACTGGTGATCGGCTCGTCCTGTGTGGACGTCATTATCCGGGTGGAGCATCTGCCCCGCCGGGAGGAGAACCTGCATCCGCAGTCCCAGCAGTTCCGGCTGGGCGGATGTGCCTGCAATGTATCCCAGGTTCTGGGACGGGGAGGGGCGGACATGGCCTTTGTGACCCCGGTGGGCCTGCAGGGCGTGTTCGGGCCCTGGGTATATGCGCGGCTGCAGGACATGCCCTGGGCATCCCCGGTCTGTCTCGAGGACGCGGCGAACGGATGCTGCTACTGCCTGGTGGAACCGGACGGCGAGCGCACATTCCTGTCCATTCACGGGGCGGAGTACACGTTTGATGCGGCCTGGATGGGGGCGTATCAGGCGCAGTCGTATGACTTCGGGTACGTGTGCGGCCTGGAAGTGGAGGAAAAAACCGGCGGGAATCTGGTGGCATGGCTGGAAACGGCCAGGATCGGCACGATCATGTACGCGCCGGGTCCCCGGGGACTGCGCGTGCCAAATGCGCTTACGGAGCAGCTCCTGGACCTGCATCCCATGCTGCACCTGAACCGTCAGGAAACGCTGGAGATGGCCGGCTGCGATGACCTGGAAAAAGCCATGCACGCGCTTGTGCGGCGCACCGGAAGACCGGTGATCACCACCCTCGGCTCGGACGGGGCCATGGTCCTGGGTCCGGACGCGGCGCTTCAGCACGTGCCCGGGGTGCCGGATGTGCAGGTCGTGGACACCATAGGCGCAGGCGACGCGCATGCGGGTGCCGTGCTTCTGGGGCTTTCCCGGGGCATGGGGCTTGCGGATGCCGCGGCCTTTGCCAACCGTGTGTCCGCGCGCGTGGTTGCCCAGGAAGGCGCCGCGCTGGAGGACGCGTCCGTGCTCTTTCCCTGAAGTCTTTCTATGAAAAAAGCCTTTGTCGCGGGAGGCAAAGGCACGGAATCACACCACAGTCTGGAGTCCCAGCGTCTTTTCGATCAGCAGCATCACGCCCAGGGTCACCAGCATCATTACCGTGGCCAGGGCCGCAATGGTCGGATCGAAATGATACTCCACATAGCCCATGATCTCAATGGGCAGCATGCTCACGCCCGGGGCGGTGAGGAAGGTGGAAAGGGATACATTATTGAAGGAATTGATCACGGCCATGACGCAGGCGCTGGCAATGCCGCTCTTGATGTTGGGCAGCACAATATGGAAGAAGGTGTATCCCTTCGGCGCGCCGAGGCTGCCCGCGGCCTCTTCCATGGCAAAGTCGAAGTTGGCTAGGGATGAGGTCACTACGCGCATGACATAGGGCACCGACAGCAGCGTGTGGCCGATGAGCAGGCTGGGGATGACGGACAGGTGCCACTGGTTCACCACATACCGCAGCATGATGAAGCCCAGCACGATGCAGGGGATCAGCACCGGGGACAGGAACAGTGTCTTGATCAGTCCCTTGCCCGGGAACCGGTAGCGGTTGATCGCGTAGGCGGCCGGCACGCCCAGCAGAAGCGCAATGGCCGTGGCGGCGAAGGCGATCTCCAGGGACAGAAGCGCGGCATTGATAAAGGAGCTCATCTGGAACACCTGGGCATACCACTTGAGGGTGAACCCCTGTCCGGGGAAGACCAGGGCGTTCTGTTCCCCGAAGGATGCCGCCATGATGATCAGCAGCGGGCCGATGAGAAACACATAGACCAGAAGCGTGATCAGGCCGAGGGCCACGTGATGCTTCCTTCTCATGGGCTTGCGTCTCCTTTCCGTGCAGTGGATGGGGTTATGCCGGGTATCCGGGGGCAGCGAAAGGCTGCCCCCGGATTTGTTATGTCCTGAATCCGTGTCTTACTGTACGGAGAAGGTCTCGTTCCATTTCTCGGTCCAGGCGGGCAGGTTCTCAGCCACGAAATCCCAGTCGGGGAGGATCAGCTGGTTGACCATGTCGCCATAGGTGAAGTTCATGGCATGCTCTTCGTCCAGCACGATGTCGGTGCGCACAGGGCTGTCCACGCCGTCCATGGCCTCGGCCAGCTGCACGTCATAGCTCAGATAGAAGTTGATGAACTCTTCGGCCAGAGCCTTGTTGTTGCTGCCGGCAACGATGTTGAGCATGTTGTAGCCGCCGTACAGGCCTTCCGCGGGGTTCACCCACACATAGTCGGGATTGGCGCTCTTGGCGGTGGTGTAGGAGTAGTCCAGCAGCACGGCCGCGCACACTTCACCCTGGTTCAGCATGGTGATGGTGTTGTTGGCGGAGGTATAGGTGCTCTTCACATTGGGCTTGAGCTCGGCCAGCTTGGCGAAAATGGCGTCGTCATCCTTGCCGGGTTCCAGGCCGAAAGCAGTGGCCACGCCGTAGTAGAACAGGGGGCCGGAGGTGTTGGTGATGGCGGGGATGGCAATGTAGTCAGCCAGTTCAGGATTCCACAGGTCGGCAAAGCTCTTGATTTCCACGGGGCAGGTGGCGGGATCGTACACGATGCCCAGACGGTTGAAGGTGTAGGCGGGGCCGTAGCCTTCGCCCATGGGAGCCTTGGCGTTGTCGTACAGGGCGTCCAGGTTGGTCAGCTTGGAGGTGTCCAGGGTGTCGATCTTGCCTTCAGCCATCAGCTGCTTGACGAACATGTCGCCGATGATGACCACGTCATACTCGCCGGGGGCAGCCTCGGCCAGCTTGGTCACGCGCACGGCATTGGAAGCGCCGTCAGCCACGATGGTGCAGCCGGTCATTTCCATGAAGGGATCATAGATGTTCTTCTGCAGCAGTTCCGCGTTGAAGGCGAAGGTGCTGATGGTCAGGGTCTGACCGGCATAGGGCTTCTCCTCGGCGGCGGCAAAGCCGGCAGCGCTCAGGGCGAGCATCAGGACGAGCATCAGGGCAGTAAACTTTTTCATGGGTTTTCCTCCTGTGTCATGTTGTTGGAAGTGGGGATGAGTATGATTTTATTCGCACTCAGCTCCAGGACGACCCGGGAGCCGATGGAATAAACATGGTCCTGTTCGGCCTTGACGGCGAACTCGCCGATGGCCGTGCGTACATTGTACTGGATGTTCCGGCCAAGGAAGGTGGTCACCAGCACTTCGCCGCTCAGCGCGTTGGGGCAGAGGGTGCCCTCCGGATGCAGCACCACGTCCTCGGGACGGATGCAGGCGCGGAATGAAGTGCCGTCCATGGGCCGCGCAACCTGCATGACATCGCCGGAGGCGGCGGTGAAGTCCGAGCCGCGGCGGGTGAGATCGAAGAAGTTTTCAAAGCCCACGAAGTGCGCGATGAACTCGGTCTTCGGGCCGTTGAAGATATTGGCCGGGCTGTCCATCTGCTCAATGACGCCCCGGTTCATGATGGCCACCTGGTCGGAGATGGCAAAGCATTCCTCCTGGTCATGGGTCACATAGATGGCGGTGAACCCGAGCTCCTGCTGGATACGTCGGATCTCCACGCGCATCTTCACGCGCAGCTTGGCGTCCAGGTTCGACAGCGGCTCGTCAAAGAGCATGAGGTCCGGCTTGATCACCATGGCCCGGGCCAGGGCCACGCGCTGGCGCTGGCCGCCGCTCATCTCACGGGGATACCGGCTCTCGAACCCGTTCAGGTCCACCAGCTCCAGCATCTCCATGACCCGGCGCCGGGTTTCCTCCCGGGACACCTTGCGCATTTTCAGGCCGAAGGCCACATTGTCGAACACGGTCATGTGCGGAAACAGCGCGTAGCTCTGGAACACGAACCCGAAATTGCGCCTGTGCATGGGCACCCGGGTGATGTCCTGACCGTTGAACACGACGCTTCCGGACTGGGGCTCGGAAAACCCGGCGATCAGGCGCAGCGTGGTGGTCTTCCCGCAGCCTGAGGAGCCCAGCAGGCTCACGAACTGTCCGCGCTCCACTTCCAGATTGAAATCCTTCAGGATGATGTTCCGGTCATACCCGGCGGTAATGTTCTTCAGCTCCAAGAGCGCCATTGCATTTCCTCCCTCGTGCGTCGTCAGGCTGCCATGGGATTGATCTTCCGGCTGAGGCGGTTGAACACGCCGGAGACCAGCATGGTCACCACGATCATGACCATGGCCACGGCGGAAGCCTGCACCCAGTCGCGCAGGCTCATGGCGTACTGGTACACCATGGTGGACAGCACCTGCGTGTCCGTGGCACCCAGCAGCTGAGGCGTGGTGTAGGCGGTCATGCATCCGGTGAACACCAGCACCGCGCCGGTCACAAGACCGGACACGCTCAGCGGGAACACAATGCGCATGAAGGCCGTGAACCGGGTGGCGCCCAGGCTTCCCGCCGCTTCCGTCAGGTCCCCGGGGATGGAGTCCATCACGCCCAGGAGCGAAAGGATCATCTGCGGCAGGAACAGCTGCACAAAGCCCACCGTCATGGAAAACTCATTGTAGAGAAGCGCCTGGGGCCGGCTGAACAGTCCAAGGCCCACCAGCATCTGGTTCACAATGCCCTTGCGTCCCAGGATGACCATCCAGCTGAAGGAGCGGATGACCGGGCTTGTGAACATGGGGAACACGGCCAGGGCCATCATCAGGCCCTTCCGCTTTGAATAGCGGCTGATATAGTAGGCGCAGGGAAACCCGAGCAGCGCGCAGAGCAGCGTGCTCAGTAGGCTCAGGCGCACGCTGCGTCCGAAGACCTGCTGAAAGTATGTGCTGCGCAGGAGCTTTCCGTAATTCTCCAGCGTGAATATGCTGTCGGAAAAGAATGTGGAAACCAGAATGGAGAACAGGGGAATCAGCATGAAAATGGTCACAAAGAACACGCCGGGAAGAATCAGCGCAAGCCATACGCATGCCCGTTTTCCGCTCGTCATCTCAGCACCCCTCCCGCTTCCGGCAATTGTTTGGAAACCATGGCATATTTTATCCTGATTCCCGGATGACGTCAACGGCTTCCCGGAAAAAGATTCGGAGTTACAGGGATATTTGCGGGGGACAGCAGAGGGAATGTTCACTTTTTCAGACGCGGGCCCGGGCTGCTTTTTCCATGGATTCCCGGGCGCGGGAAATTGACACGGCAGGGGAGTTGCGATATGGTACCACGGGGAATGACCGTGCATCACACGGATGAGGCGCCGCAGGATGCTGCGTGCAATGAATTATATATGAAGGAAAAATGCAGGCATGGACTGCAGAGGAGGAGAGAGACATGAAAGCTGTGATACTTGAGTCCCTTGGCATTTCCGGCGAGGAGATGCAGGCATACAAGGATGCCTTTGCTTCCCGGGGCGTGACCTTCAGCGAGTATGCAAAGACCACGGATACGGATCGGCTCATTGAAGAGGCGCAGGATGCGGACGTGATGATCCTGGCCAATATGCCCCTGAGCGAAAAGGTGGTCCGTGCCTGCAGAAACCTGAAGTTCATTGACGTGGCCTTTACGGGCGTGGATCATATCCCGCTTGAGGCGGCCAGGGAAATGGGGATTGCGGTGAGCAACGCGTCCGGCTATTCCACCGAGGCCGTGGCGGAGCTGGTGCTGGGCATGGCCCTGTCCATGGCCAGGAACATGCGTGAAGTGGAAAAGCGCTGCCGGGAAAATGGCACCAAGGACGGGCTTGTGGGCTTTGAGCTGCGCGGGAAAACCGTGGGCATCGTGGGCCTGGGCAAGATCGGCACGCGCACGGCGGAGCTCTTCCACGCCTTCGGCGCCAACATCCTGTCATGCAGCCGCAGCGTGCACACAGATGCGCCGGCATACGTCCGCCAGACCACGCTTGAGGAAGTGCTGAAGGAGTCGGATTTTGTGGCGCTGCACTGCCCGCTGAACGATTCCACAAGAGGCATGATCAATGCGGAGCGCCTGAAGATGATGAAGCCTACGGCGATCCTGATCAATGCCGCCCGGGGTCCCGTGGTGAAGGAAGACGACCTTGCCCGGGCACTTGAGGACGGCGTGATTGCAGGGGCGGCCCTGGACGTGTTCGACCGTGAACCGCCGCTGGATCCCGCAAGCCCGGTGCTCAGAGCTCCGAATACCCTGGTCACGCCGCATGTGGCCTTTGCCACCCGCGAGTCCATGCAGCTGCGGGCGGAGATTGTGTTCGACAACCTGGCCAAATGGATAGACGGAAATCAGATCAACCGCATCATATGATCAGAATGTGAAAAGCCCGGGCAGGAAAAAGCTCCCGGGCTTTTTCGCGCGTCCGGAAACGGAACCGAAAAGAAAAAACGGCGGAAGCACAGCACGTTCTTGCAATTCCTGTCCTGCCCGCTATAATGCATCCTGAAGGATTCAGAAGCAGAAAAACCGGTCAGCGGCATGGAAGGATGCGGCATATCTTGTTCTCATTCCGTGCTGTAACCTGAAATAAGAGGGAGGCAGAAGAAATGAAAAGACAGGAAACGGTACTCCGGGACGGATGGCTGTTTGCCATGGGCACCC